>NZ_JAOCEW010000036.1:0-49410 GCF_029841665.1 Stenotrophomonas sp. GD03819 | reverse complement strand
GCGGCCCCCGCAACCGGACCCACCCCGCCATTCTTCAGTGAACCCGCTGTTGCTCCGGCTGTTGCTGTCGCTCTGGCCTCTGCGGGTGCAGGGCGCCGCCCTGCCGAACTAAACTACCTTTCGTTGTCCCTGCAGGATTGCCCATGTTCGATACCTCGCCCCAGCTCGATTGCGCCGGCCGCATCCTGCGCCTGGACCGTGCCCGGGTCATGGGCATCGTCAACGTCACCCCGGACTCGTTCTCCGATGGCGGCGCGCACGACACCACCGAGGCGGCCGTCGCCCACGGTCTGAAGCTGGTCGAGGAGGGCGCCGACCTGCTCGACATCGGCGGCGAATCGACCCGCCCGGGCGCTGCGCCGGTGTCGATCGAGGATGAGCTGCGCCGGGTGATTCCGGTGATCGAGCAGCTGGCCGCCCGCACCCAGGTGCCGATCAGCATCGACACCTTCAAGCCGGAGGTGATGCGCGCGGCGGTGGCCGCTGGCGCCGGCATGATCAACGACATCTTCGGCCTGCGTCAGGACGGGGCGCTGGACGCCGCCGCTGAAACCGGCGTGCCGGTGGTGCTGATGCACATGCAGGGCGAACCGGGCCACATGCAGGCAGATCCACACTACAGCGACGTGGTCGCCGAGGTGCACGGTTTCCTGGTGCAGCGCCTGTTCGCCGCCGAGATGGCAGGTATCGCGAAGAAGAACCTGCTGATCGACCTCGGTTTCGGCTTCGGCAAGAGCACCGCCCACAACATGACCCTGCTGGCGCGCTCGGAACGCTTCCTGGAACTGGGCGTGCCGATGTTGGCTGGCCTGTCGCGCAAACGCAGCCTGGGCGAACTGACCGGCCGCGACACGCCATCCGAGCGGGTCGCGGCGTCGGTGGCCGCACATCTGATCGCGGTGCAGCGCGGTGCGCGCATCGTGCGCGTGCATGACGTGGCGGCCACCGTTGATGCGCTGAGGATCTGGCAGGCCGTCGACGCCGTGCCGACGCCGCGTGCCGATGCCACGCCGTCGATCCGCTGGCCGGACGAAGACTGATGGGCATCGACCGGCGGCCGCTGGCGATCGCCGTGATGGGGCCGACTGCCAGTGGCAAGACCGCCACGGCGATCGCCCTGGCGCGGCAACTGGACGGCGAGATCGTCAGCGTCGATTCGGCGCTGGTCTACCGGTATCTGGATATTGGTTCGGCCAAGCCCGACGCTGCCGAGCGTGCGCAGGCGCCGCATCATCTGCTGGACCTGCGCGATCCGTGGCAGACCTATTCGGCGGCCGAGTTCGCGGCCGATGCCAGCCGGGTCGTGGCCGACATCGTGGCGCGTGGCAAAACGCCGATCCTGGCAGGTGGTACGGGGCTGTACTTCCGGGCCCTGCTGCAGGGCCTGTCGCCGATGCCGGAGGCTGACCCGGTAATGCGCGAGGCGCTCAGCGCCGAGGCGGCCGAGCGTGGTTGGGCGGCACTGCATGCGGAGCTGGCCGAGGTCGATCCGGCAGCGGCCGCGCGCATCCATGCCACCGACCCGCAACGCATCCAGCGGGCGCTGGAAGTCTACCGCCTGACCGGTACCCCCATCACCGAATGGCAGCGTCGGCCGGGCGTGGCGCCGTTGCCGGTACGCACCCTCAAACTGATCCTGGCCCCGCGTGACCGCGCCGTCCTGCACCAGCGCATCGAGGCCCGCTTCGACGCCATGCTGGCGCAGGGCTTCCTGGACGAGGTGCGGGCACTGCGTGCAATGCCGGAAATGGCCGCCGTGACGGCGCCGCTGGACCTGCCGGCGGTGCGTGCGGTCGGCTACCGCCAAGCCTGGGAATACCTCGACGGCGAGGGCGATGCCGCCCGTTTCCGTGACAAGGCGATCTTCGCCACCCGCCAGCTGGCCAAGCGCCAGCTGACCTGGCTGCGTGGCGAGCTTGATGCGCGCTGGTTCGACCCCCATATGGACAGGGAGCGCCTGGCCGGCGCGGTGTCGACCTTCGTCGCACGCTGAACCCCCGCCAGCCGTGTAACATCATCGGTCGGCGGGTGGCTCGGGGGCCGTGGCAACCGTCGGCAACCCAATAAGAACAATAATCAGGAGTGTGCAATGTCCAAGGGGCAATCGCTGCAGGATCCTTTCTTGAACGCACTGCGGCGCGAACGCGTGCCGGTTTCGGTGTACCTGGTCAACGGCATCAAGCTGCAGGGCACAATCGAGTCGTTCGACCAGTTCGTGGTCCTGCTGCGCAACACGGTCAGTCAGATGGTCTACAAGCACGCCATTTCCACGGTCGTTCCGGCACGCAACGTGAAGGTCGGTCCGGGCGGTGGTTACGTGCAGTCGGGTGAAGGTGGTCAGGCAGGTGATGAAGCAGACGAGTAATACCGGAGCGGTGAATGTTTGACCGCTCGAAAAAGGGCGAACACGCCCTGTTGATCCAGCCCCATTTCGGCAAGCTGGAAGACGATGTGCTGGAAGAATTCGGTGATCTGGCCCGCTCGGCTGGGGCCAGCATTGCCGCGACGATCACCGCGCGCCTGGACCGTCCGAATCCGTCGACCCTGATCGGCAGCGGCAAGCTGGACGAGATCAAGGCGGCGGCCGACGCCAGTGGTGCCGACCTGGTCCTGGTCAACCATGCGTTGAGCCCGGGCCAGGAGCGCAACCTGGAACGGTTCCTGGAGCGCCGGGTGATCGACCGTACCGGCCTGATCCTGGACATCTTTGCCCAGCGTGCGCACAGCCACGAGGGCAAGCTGCAGGTCGAGCTGGCGCAGCTGCGTCACCTGGCCACGCGGCTGGTGCGCGGCTGGACCCACCTGGAGCGCCAGCGCGGCGGTTCGATCGGCCTGCGCGGTCCGGGTGAAACCCAGTTGGAAACCGACCGGCGCCTGCTGCAGAAGCGGGTCGAGCAGCTGCAGAAGCGCCTGGAAAAGGTCGAGGTGCAGCGTACCCAGATGCGCCGTGCGCGTGTGCGCAGCGAGCTGCCGCGCGTGGCCCTGGTGGGCTACACCAACGCTGGCAAGTCGACCCTGTTCAACGCCATGACCGGCGCCGAGGCCTATGCCGCCGACCAGCTGTTCGCCACGCTGGACCCGACCGTGCGCCGCATCGCGGTGCCCGGTGGCAACGTGGTGCTGGCCGACACTGTCGGTTTCGTCCGTGACCTGCCGCATGACCTGGTTGCCGCCTTCCGCTCGACGCTGTCGGAGGCACGCGAGGCCGATTTCCTGCTGCACGTGGTCGACGCCGCCGATCCGCACCGCGAGGAGCGCATCGCCCAGGTGGACGAGGTACTGACCGCAGTCGGTGCCGGTGATCTGCCGCAGTTGCTGGTGTTCAACAAGATCGACCGCATTGAAGGCGCCGACGTCCGTCACGACGGCCAGGACGGTATCCCGGACGAGTCGCGCCGCGAGCGGGTGTGGATTTCCGCGCGTGACGGGCAGGGCCTGGACCTGCTGCAGGCGGTGCTGGGCAAGCGCCTGGGACTGCAGCACGTCACCGGCGAACTGCGCCTGCCGCCGGATGCGGGCCGCCTGCGCGCGCGCCTGCACCAGCTGGAAGTGATCCGCAGTGAGCAGGCCGACGAGGAAGGCTGGCTGCTGCAGGTCGACCTGCCGATCGCCGAAGCCGAAAAGCTGGCCGCCAGTGCCGACGGCGCACCGATCCGGGCGCTGCTGCCGGAGAAGCTGCCGGAGTGGTGAGGCAGCGCCGGGCCATGCTCGGCGACTGCTATCGCGGCGGCGCGCGACATCAGCCTGTCATCTGCGGTACAACGTGCTGGCTCTTCATCCCACCGTCATGCCGATGTCCATCCCCACCGACGCTGAACTCAACGCCCAGTCCGCCGCGCTCGGGCAGCGCCTGCAGCAGGCCTCGCTACAGCTGGTGACCGCTGAAAGCTGCAGTGGTGGCTGGATCGCCAAGTGCATGACCGACATTGCCGGTTCCTCGGCGTTCTTCGACTGCGGCATGGTGGTCTACAGCTACGAGGCCAAGCAGCGCCTGCTGGGCGTACGCGCGCAGACCCTGGAGCAGTTCGGCGCGGTCAGCCGCGAAACCGTGCTGGAAATGGTGTCCGGTGCCCTGGTCAACTCCGGCGCCGGTATCGCCGTCGCGGTGACCGGGATCGCCGGCCCCGGCGGCGGCAGCCCGGACAAGCCGGTCGGTAGCGTCTGGATCGGCTGGAAGCGCCGTGGCGGCTACGCCCGCGCTGAGCTGTTCCAGTTTGATGGTGACCGCGAAGCCATCCGCCGGCAAACCGTGGCGGCGGCATTGCGCGGTATCGACGCCCAGCTGTGACATGCTGCTCCGGTAATCGTCCGGAGTACGCATGATGTGGGAAACGCTGGGCACGGTCCGTGACCTGGGCCGACTGCAGGAAATCGCCGTTGTCCTGATCCGCTATGGCTTCGGCGACGTGGTGCGGCGCATCGGCCTGGCCACCACGCTGGAGCGGGCAGGGCGCCTGCTGCACTGGAACGAGGACCGCCAGGAGCTGCTGCGGATGACCGCACCGGTGCGCGTGCGCAGCGCGATGCAGGATCTCGGCCCGACCTTCGTCAAGCTCGGCCAGGTGCTGGCGACGCGCGTCGACCTGCTGCCACCGGAATGGATCGCCGAGCTGTCCGAACTGCAGAACGCGGTACCTGCGCTGCCGTATGCGGACATCCGCGAGCAGCTCGAAGCCGATCTTGGTGCGTCTCCGCAGGACGTGTTCGCGTTCCTCGACGAAACCCCGATGGCGGCCGCCTCGCTGGCGCAGGCCCATCGTGCGCGCCTGCATGACGGTCGCGAGGTGGTGCTGAAGGTACGGCGCCCCGGCATCCGCGATGTGGTCGAGGCCGACCTGCGGTTGCTGGCCCGCCTGGCCGAGATCGTCGAGGCCCGACTGCCGGATTTGCGACGTTACCGCCCGGCCGAAGTCGTGCAGCAGTTCACCGTGTCGCTGCGCCGCGAGTTGGATTTCGCCGCCGAATGCCGCAATGCCGAGCGCATCGCGCGCAACTTCAATGGTCGTGATGACATCCTGATTCCCCGCGTGCACTGGCAGTGGACCTGCGAAAGCCTCAACGTGCAGGACTTCGTCGAAGGCATTCCAGGGCGTGACCTGGCCGGTGTCGATGCGGCTGGGCTGGACCGCCGCGAACTGGCGCGACGCGGTGCCGACATCGTGTTGAAGATGGTGCTGGAGGACGGCAGCTTCCATGCCGACCCGCACCCGGGCAACATCATCTACCTGCGTGACGGCCGCATCGGCGTGATCGATTTCGGCATGGTCGGCGCCTTGTCGGAAGTGCGGCGTTTCCAGGTGGCTCAGCTGCTGCACGGGCTGGTCGAGCAGGACCCGCAGGGCGTGGCCGACGTGCTGCTGGACTGGGCCGGCGGTGTCGAGGTGGACGAGAACCGGCTGCAGCACGACATCAGCCAGTTCGTCGACCAGTACCGTGGCGTGCCGCTGAAGGACCTGCGCATCGGCCTGATGCTGGGCGACATCACCCAGCTGCTGCGCAGCTACAGCCTGACCCTGCCGGCTGACCTGGCGTTGATGATCAAGGCGTTCCTGACCCTGGAAGGGATGGGGCGGCAGCTGGACCCGGATTTCGACATGGCCAGCGCCGCGCGCCCGTTCCTGGAGCGGGTGGTGCTGCAGCGCTATGCCCCGACGGCGCTGCTCAAGCGTGGCCGACGCAGCCTGCTGGGCCTGGTCGACTTCGCCGGCGAACTACCGCGCGACCTGCGCAAGCTGGTACAGGCAGCGCGCCGTGGGCGCCTGCAGCTGAAGGTGGAAACCACCGCACTGCAGGGCTTTGGCGAACAGGTGAACCGGGCCGCGAACCGGCTGGTGATGGGCATCGTCACTGCTGCGCTGATCATCGGCTCGTCGATCGTGATGCACAGCGTCGGTGGCGTCTCCAGCCGCTGGCTGCTGGCGTTGGGGGTCTGCGGCTTCATCGGCGCCGGCTTCTGCGGTGTGTGGATCCTGTTCTCGATCTGGAGAAGCGGCAAGCACAACTAGTGTGCTTGCCGCAGCGATTCCTTGCGGGAACCGCGGAATCGCGCAGCAATTGCTGTAGAGCAGAGCCATGCTCGGCTGCTCTTGCCCAGTCCAGCCCAGCCCAGCCCAGCCATTCGCCACATTGCCGAGCACGGCTCGGCACTACAGATGTCGCCGTGTCGTCTCCGGCACTTGCAGTTCTTCACGTTAGTAGTAATACTACTAAACATGGACCTGACCGACACCCAGCAGGCGATCCTGCAGTTGATCGCCGAGCGTATCGAGAGCGAAGGCGCACCGCCGTCGCAGACTGAAATCGCACGTGCGTTCGGCTTCAAGGGCGTGCGCGCGGCCCAGTACCACCTGGAGGCCCTGGAGCAGGCCGGTGCGATCCGTCGCATCCCGGGCCAGGCCCGCGGCATCCGCCTGGTGCAGGCGCCGCCGGTCGAGAAACTGGCCGAGCCAGGCCTGCCCGACAGCGTGCTGCGCCTGCCGGTGCTCGGCCGGGTTGCGGCGGGCCTGCCGATCGGCGCCGATATCGGCTCGGACGATTTCGTGGTGCTGGACCGGGTGTTCTTCTCGCCAGCGCCGGACTACCTGCTGAAGGTGCAGGGCGATTCGATGATCGACGAGGGCATCTTCGACGGTGACCTGATCGGCGTGCACCGCACCCGCGACGCCCATTCCGGGCAGATCGTGGTGGCCCGCATCGATGACGAGATCACCGTCAAGCTGCTGAAGATCGCCAAGGATCGTATCCGCCTGCTGCCGCGCAACCCCGACTACAAGCCGATCGAGGTGCAGCCGGACCAGGACTTCTCGATCGAAGGCCTCTATTGCGGCCTGTTGCGACCCAACCGTTGACCCGTTCCATAGCGCATTACCCCGCGGTCTTTTGTGGCGATTCTCTGGTTCCACTGAGGTTGGTACGGATGTCCGATAATTCTTTTCAGAGCGCCGGGCAGAATCTCAGCCTGTGCGATACGTCCGACTTAAAGTGAGCCCATGGCAAAGAAGACCCCCAAAGACAGCACCTCCAACGACACGACCTCTGCAAGGACCCAACCGATGGACGAGAACAAGAAGCGCGCCCTCGCTGCAGCTCTGGGCCAGATCGAAAAGCAGTTCGGCAAGGGCTCGGTGATGCGCATGGGCGACCGCGTGGTCGAGCCCGTCGAAGCCATCCCGACCGGTTCGCTGATGCTCGACATCGCACTGGGCATCGGCGGTCTGCCGAAGGGCCGTGTCGTCGAGATCTACGGGCCGGAATCCTCGGGCAAGACCACGCTGACCCTGCAGGCCATCGCCGAATGCCAGAAGATGGGCGGCACCGCGGCCTTCATCGACGCCGAGCACGCGCTGGACCCGATCTACGCCGCCAAGCTGGGCGTGAACGTGGACGACCTGCTGCTGTCGCAGCCGGATACCGGTGAGCAGGCGCTGGAAATCGCCGACATGCTGGTCCGCTCGGGTTCGGTCGATATCCTGGTGATCGACTCGGTCGCCGCACTGACCCCGAAGGCCGAAATCGAAGGCGAGATGGGCGATCAGCTGCCGGGCCTGCAGGCCCGCCTGATGAGCCAGGCGTTGCGCAAGCTGACCGGCAACATCAAGCGCTCCAACACTCTGGTGGTCTTCATCAACCAGCTGCGCATGAAGATCGGTGTGATGATGCCGGGCCAGAGCCCGGAAACCACCACCGGCGGCAACGCGCTGAAGTTCTATGCCTCGGTGCGCCTGGACATCCGCCGTATCGGCGCGATCAAGAAGGGCGACGAGATCATCGGCAACCAGACCAAGATCAAGGTCGTCAAGAACAAGCTGGCGCCTCCGTTCAAGCAGGTCATCACCGAGATCCTGTACGGCGAGGGCATCAGCCGCGAGGGCGAGCTGATCGACATGGGTGTGGATGCCAAGCTGGTCGAGAAGGCCGGTGCCTGGTACAGCTACGGCGAAGAACGCATCGGCCAAGGCAAGGACAACGCCCGCGGTTACCTGCGCGACAACCCGACAGTTGCTGCGAAGCTCGAAGCCGAGCTGCGCGAGAAGTTCCAGCCGACCGAAGCCAGCCGTGAGGAAGGCGACGACGAAGGCGACGACGAGTAAAGCTTGCTGTGGGGCAGGGCGGCGCCGTCAGTGACGTCGCCCTGTCCCGCAGGTTCGAATCGCCCAGGGATGGGCTGGGCGCCACGGATGGCGCCACCCTTGGAGTACGCATGTCCGACGCCGACGACATTCTCAACGGTCGCAAACGCCGGCCGCGTGAGCAGACCCCCGTGCAACGGGCGCTGGGCCTGCTGGTTCGCCGCGAGCACTCACGCAAGGAACTTACCCGCAAGCTGACCGCACGCGGCATCGAAGACGATGCGGCGCAGGCGGCTGTCGCCAAGCTCACCGAGGCCGGCTGGCAGGACGACACCCGTTTTGCCGAGAATCTGGTGCGGATGCGTGCCAACACCGGCTATGGGCCGATCCATGTCCGCGCCGAGCTGGGGACCCACGGCCTGGACAGTGCCGCGATTGCCGCGGCGATGGACAGCTACGAAGGCGACTGGCAGGAAAACGCCCGTGACCTGGTCCGCCGACGCTTTGGCGAGGCCGGCCCGCAGGACCTGACGCAGCGGCGCAAGGCCGCCGATCTGCTGGCCCGACGCGGCTTCGACGGCGACAGCATCCGCCGTGCGACCCGCTACGACCCGGATGACTGAGACTGGCGGCGCCGGGCCTGATACCCTTTAGGTTTTCGGCGGTCCCTCGCGACCCTGGCCAATGCGGCCGGTGGTCCGGGCCCGCCGGCCCGCAGACTGCCAGCCCCCAATGAACGCATCCGCCAAATTCACGACTTCCCAGATCCGCAGCGACTTCCTTGAATTCTTCAAGGGCAAAGGCCACACCATCGTGCCGTCGGCGCCGCTGGTGCCGGGCAATGATCCGACCCTGCTGTTCACCAACTCCGGCATGGTGCAGTTCAAGGACGTGTTCCTTGGTGCGGAGAAGCGCAGCTATGTGCGCGCGGCCGACGTCCAGCGCTGCCTGCGCGCTGGCGGCAAGCACAACGACCTCGACCAGGTCGGCTACACCGCACGCCACCACACCTTCTTCGAAATGCTGGGTAACTGGTCCTTCGGCGACTACTTCAAGAAGGACGCGATCGCCTGGGCCTGGGAACTGCTGACCCAGGTCTGGAAGCTGCCGGCCGAGCGCCTGCTGGTCACCGTCTACCAGACCGATGACGAAGCCTACGAACTCTGGCGCGACATGGTCGGCATTCCGGAAGCGCGCATCGTGCGCATCGGTGACAACAAGGGCGCGCCGTTCGCTTCGGACAACTTCTGGCAGATGGCTGACACCGGCCCCTGTGGCCCGTGCACCGAGATCTTCTACGACCACGGCGACCATATCGCCGGTGGCCCCCCGGGTTCCCCGGATGAAGACGGTGACCGCTTCATCGAGATCTGGAACCTGGTGTTCATGCAGTTCGACCGCCAGCCCGACGGTACCCTGGTGCCGCTGCCGGCGCCGTGCGTGGATACCGGCATGGGCCTGGAGCGCCTGGCGGCGATCCTGCAGCACGTGCACACCAATTACGAGATCGACCTGTTCCAGGCCCTGATCCGCAAGGCCTCCGAGCTGACCGGCACCGCCGACCTGGAAAACAAGTCGCTGCGTGTGATCGCCGATCACATCCGTGCCTGTTCGTTCCTGATCGTCGATGGCGTGCTGCCTTCCAACGAAGGCCGTGGCTATGTGCTGCGCCGTATCATCCGCCGCGCCCTGCGCCATGGCTGGATGCTGGGTGTGCGCCAGCCGTTCTTCAGCAAGCTGGTGCCGACCCTGGTCGAGCAGATGGGCGAGGCCTATCCGGAACTGCCGGCAGCGGTTGACACCGTCACCCGTGCGTTGCAGGCCGAGGAGGAGCGTTTCGCTGAAACCCTCGACGCCGGCATGAAGATCTTCGAAGACGTCGCGGGCAAGGCCAGCAATGGCGTGATCCCGGGCGTTGATGCCTTCCGCCTGTACGACACCTATGGCTTCCCGCTCGACCTGACCCAGGACATCGCCCGCGAGCGCGACCTGACCGTCGACATCGCCGGCTTCGATGCTGCGATGGAACAGCAGCGCGAAACCGCACGTGCGGCCGGCAAGTTCGGTGGCGGCGTGACCCTGCCGGCCGAGCTGGTGGCGACCCTGAGCCCGACCCGGTTCCTCGGCTACGACCGCCTGCAGGCCGACGGCCTGACCGTGCTGGCCGTGCTGAAGGACGGTCGTCCGGTGCAGTCGGCCGATGCGGGTGACGCAGTCATCGTCATCACCAACCAGACCCCGTTCTACGCCGAGTCCGGCGGCCAGGTCGGCGACACCGGCGTGCTGACCGGCAACGGCGTGCGCCTGGTGGTGGAAGACACCCAGAAGTTCGCCGGCCAGTTCCATGGCCACGTCGGCACCCTGTCCGAAGGCGGCCTGAAGGTCGGCGACGTGCTGTCCGGCCAGGTCGATGGCGAGCGCCGCGGCGCCACCATCCTCAACCACTCGGCCACCCACCTGCTGCATGCCGCGCTGCGCGAAGTGCTGGGCACCCACGTGCAGCAGAAGGGCTCGCTGGTCGCTCCGGACCGCCTGCGTTTCGACTTCTCGCACTTCCAGCCGATCAGCGCGGAAGAGCTGGCTGTGATCGAGCGCAAGGTCAACCAGCAGGTGCGCGCGAACAACGCTGCCGAAGTGCACAACATGGGCATGCAGGAAGCGCTGGACTTCGGCGCCATGGCCCTGTTCGGCGAAAAGTACGGTGAGCACGTGCGCGTGCTGAAGATGGGTGACTACTCCACCGAGCTGTGCGGCGGTACCCACGTCAACCGCACCGGCGACATCGGCCTGTTCAAGATCACCTCCGAGGGCGGTGTTTCCGCCGGCGTACGCCGTATCGAAGCGGTCACCGGCCAGGGCGCCCTGGACTACGTGGACGCCGAAGAGGCCCGCCTGGCCGAGGCCGCCGACCTGCTCGGTGGCAGCGCTGCCGACGTGGTCGAGAAGATCCGTGCCCTTGGCCAGCGCCAGAAGCTGCTGGAGCGCGAGCTGGAGGCCGTGAAGGCCAAGGTCGCCGCCGGTGCCACGGCCGACCTGTCCGGCCAGGCTGTCGAGGTTGCCGGCGTGAAGGTGCTGGCTGCCCGCCTGGAGGGCTTCGATGCCAAGGCCCTGCGTGACGCCATGGACCGCCTGAAGCAGCAGCTGGGCGATGCGGTGATCGTGCTGGCCGGTGCCCAGGACGGCAAGGCTGCCCTGGTTGCGGGTGTGAACGGCAGTGCAATGGGCAAGGTCAAGGCCGGGGAACTGTTGTCCCATATCGCCAGTCAGATCGGGGGCAAGGGCGGCGGACGCCCGGACCTCGCCCAGGGTGGTGGCGAGGACGGGCCCGCCCTTGCCACTGCGCTGGCTGCAGTCGTCGAATGGGTCAGCCCCCGCCTGTGATGAACCTGGCCGTCCCCCTCCTTGTAGGAGCGGGACGGCTGACGGTACCATTGCGAATCTTTTCCCTTTGTCGTGGTAGCGCTTCTTGACGGAGCGCCAAGCCGGTGGGGGATACCCTTCCACACGGTTCCATGGAGACTTGCAAAAATGTTGATCCTGACTCGCCGCGTCGGCGAAACCCTGATGATCGGTGACTCGGTGAGCGTCACCGTGCTTGGCGTCAAGGGTAACCAGGTGCGTATCGGCATCACCGCGCCGAAGGACGTCGCTGTGCATCGCGAAGAGATCTATCAGCGCATCCAGCGTGGTGATGAAGCCGGTGGCACCGGTAGCGAAAATTCTGCCGAATAACGCTTTACCTTCGCACTCGATTAACGTTATGATTCACGCCCCGCTGAGGTGCAACGCACCAGACGCGGAGAAAACCCCGGAGTGATGCCCGAGTGGCCGAAGGGGCTCCCCTGCTAAGGGAGTATAGGGTCAAAAGCTCTATCGAGGGTTCGAATCCCTCTCACTCCGCCAGATGCAAAGAAGCGCCTGCAGATCCTCGATCTGCAGGCGTTTTTCTTTGTTCAACGCGGTAATACACGGCTGCGCCGCACGGGCGTTGTGCAGGCCTAGTGGGTGGTGCCAGCCGCGTCCTGCCCGACTTCGGGCGAGGAATAGAGCCTGGGCTCCGGCACCGCATGACCCGGATGAGCGGGCGGCGCAATGCCGCTTGGCGTTTCGCGCCAGAGAATTGCCAGTGTGCAGTCATTGGCACGTTGCCTGCACATTCTTTCCGCTTTGCGTTGTGCGGCGTCCGCCGTCTTTTCCCCAAGTGCAAAACCCATGGCGACGGTGCCGGTAGCGATCGCCGAATATCCCACCGCGGTGGTCGTGGCAGTCTGCGCGCAGTTGCGGGACCGAACGGCGCAGTGCTGCAGTGCGCGCTGCATCGCAGCCGACAGCGTGCTGTGGTTCATGGCGTAGCCGTAGCGGCCATCGTCGTCGTAGACGATGGCGGAGGCCGCGTTGGCGCCGGATGACAGGCACAGCAACAGGCCAAGTGACAGGGGGCGCATCCAGTTCATTCCCATCTCCATTTTCTGCTGATGGTGGATCAGACCGGGTTTGAAGCGCAACGTTGCCGCCACTACGCCGAGCCCGCAGTTCATCGAACCGCGGGCGGCGCCATCGGTTGACCGTCAGAGCCTCACCGTCACCCCCACCTGGAAACCACGCCCCGGCAACGGCGCGATGTACTTCAACGGCGAGTTGTGCGGGCGTGCTTCTTCATTGAGCAGATTGCTGCCGTTGACGAACACCTCCATGCCGGCGATGTAGCTGTTGCGTACCGGCAGCTCACGGCTGACCTGCAGGTCGACCAGGTTGAAGGCATCCAGTGGCACTTCCTCGCTGACATTGCGGCCGAGGTACTTCTGCGTGTCGTAGTAGGTGCTGGACAGCTGCGCCTTCCAACCCTCGCGTTGCCACTGCAGATTGGCGCCGTAGCGGTTGGTCGGCATGTTCGGCAGGTACTCGCCGTCGTTGTGGGCACGCAGCGAATCGGGGTGATCGGCCTTGTTCTTCACCAGGTCGGCGAAGGCGGAGATGTTCAACGTGCCATAGCGGCCAAGGTCCAGGGCCTGCGATGCGTCGATCTCGAAGCCCTTCACCGTGGTGTCGGTCTGCTTCCAGTATTTCAGCGGCAGGCGGTTGGCGGTCTGCACGCCCGAGTAACCCAGGTACAGATAGTTCTCGTACTTCATCCGATACGCGGTGGCCGACAGTTCGAACCCTCCGATATGGAACAGGCCGGTCAGCTCCAGGTTTTTCGCGCGCTCTGGCTCGAGGTTCTGGTTGCCTTCTTCCTGGGTCATCACCGAGTAGTGCGCGTTGCTCGCATACAACTCATTGATCTCCGGTGCGCGCTGCGAGGACGAGTAGCGCACCTTGGCGGCGAACAACGGACCGAGCTCGACATACGAACCCAGGCCGTAGCTGTTGAGCCGGTAGGAACGATCCTGCAGTTTCGTGTTGGCGGCATTGCGCGCGGTCTTGAAGCGGCTCGGCTGCAGTTCGTGGTCGACACGCTCGTGGCGCAGGCCAGCGTCGAAACTGGCCCAGCCGTAGTCCAGCGTCTCCTTCAGGAACACTGCATTGCTGCGGGTGTCGACGTCAGGCAGGTAGCGCAGCGAGCCGCTGCCGGTGACATCACGCGACTGGTGGCTGTAACCGAGCAGGCCGCTGAGCGGACCGACACGCTGATGGCTCAGCAGCAGTTCGGCCTGGGTGCTCTCGAAATCGTAGTCGTTGGCCCGGGAGGCACCCAGCCGTTCGCCCGAGGTGTTGTCCAGCTTCGAAACACGCAGTTCGGCGCGCTCGAACCACGGCAGCGGGTCGCGCAACAGGGCTTCCAGTGCGTAGCGTTCCTGCTTGATCACCACGCCCACCGGCAATGCGTTGGCGTAGTTGGAACCGAACGACAGGTTCTGCATCGAGAACCCGGGCACGCCGTATTCGCTGTCCTTGGCATCGATGCTGACACCCACGTAACCACGGTCGAAGAACAGGGTCGACCCGAACGCCACCTGCGAATTGCGCGCGTAACTGTTGCCCAACCGGTGATGGTAATCGGGCGTCACATCATTGTTGATCTGCTTCTGTACGTAAGACGGCGTGCCGGCGACATAGGCCGGATTGACCGGATTGATATAGGTACGGCGCTGCCAGACCGAAGTCGGGTTGTTGGTGTAGAACGAGAAATCACCATCGGCCCAGTCCGGGTTCTCGGTCATGAACTGGTCGATGTAAGGTTGCGAGGCCTTGTTGTAGATCTGCTGGACGCGCGCCTCCTTCTGGCAGCTGTCGGCCAGCGCCGAGTTGACGCCGCCGGTCGGCGGAAACAGTCGGGTGTTGCAGACACTGGCCTTGCTGTTGCCGGGGATGTCGTAGTGCGAGATGCGCTGCCGAGAGACCTGCAGGTTGGTCGAGAGGTTGCGCTGGTTGTTGAAGTTCATGCGGAAGCCCTGCGCGTCGGCGGCATTGAAGCCCTTGCGCAGGACCAGTTCCATCGACTGGTCCTTGTCTTCCATGCTGCGCGAGATCAGGCCCGGATCGATCTCCACGCTGCCTCCGATCGCATTGCCGCCGTAGCGCACGGTGTCGGAGGACTTGTTGACGGTCACACTGCGTACGAACAGCGGATCGAACGGAATGTTGATGTCGCCGCTGATCGCGTTCATGCCGAGGATGGACTGGCCGTCCTGCAGGATCTGCACGCGGTTGCCGCTGAGGCTGCGGATGACCGGAGCGCCCGCGTTTGGCCCGAAGGCGCTGCTCTGCACGCCGGAGACGTGTTCGAGCAGGCCGCCGAGGGTGCGGTTCTGCGCCTGTGGGTTGTCGACAGTGACCCGGGTGTCGATGCGCGAGGGCTGGGAGGCCTGGACCTGGAGGGTGGGGAGGGTGGGTTCGTCCGCGGCCTGGGCGGTGTGGACGGCGAACAGAATGGCAGCAGCAAGCAGGTGGCGACGCATGGCATGATCCGTGAAAACAATGTGCAATGTTATAACGTAACTATTTGTATCGACAAGGGCGAAATGGGCCTTGCGGCAGGCGGTAGATATGAGAATGGTTCTCATATGAAAATGCGGGACGATCCCCTCTGGTCCCATCATGCTCAACCTCACCCTTGCCGACCTTGATCGCCTGGGCCGCAGCAGCGGCTTCCGCTATCGCCTGCCGGCGTCGGCCGCCGATCTGTCGGGTGAACAGTGCGTGGTGCAAGGCAGGGTGGAGCAGCGTCGCCTGCGCCCGGGCATGACCCTGGCGCTGTCGGACGTGATCGCCCATCAGCCGTTCGAGGCAACTTCGGAATCGCCGCCGGCCTTCTCGGCGATCGTGATGCTGGAGGGACGCGCAGGGGCGCGGCTGGCGGGGCAGGCAGTGATCGGCATGAACCCGGGTGCCGGCACGATGGTGCTGGCAGAGGCAGCACCGATGACCGCGATTCATCCCGCCGGGCAGCGGATGCGCAGCCTGAATGTCTCGTTTGACGCACCTGCCGGGATTGACGACCCGATGATCAGCGAACTGCTATCCACCGCGCATCGCACCGGTCACCCGCGGTTACGTGGTTGGCAGGTTCCCGGGCATCTCGAGCACGCCGCTGACCAGCTGCTGTCGGGCAGCTGGCACGGCGCGATGCATGCACTGCTGTGCGAGAGTATCGGCCTGCAGATGCTGGCCCTGGCGCTGGGGTCGCCTGCGAGGGAGGCATCGCCGGACCTGCGTGTTTCAGCACGTGACCGCCGCATGCTGCAGCGGGTGATCGATTGCCTGCAGGCGGCACCGGCCGCCGAACACAGCCTGGAGGATCTGGCGGGCCTGGCCTGCATGAGCCCAAGCAGCCTGCGCCTGAAGTTCCAGCAGGTGTATCAGTGCTCGGTGTTCGGCTGGCTGCGCGAGCATCGCCTGCAACTGGCCTGCGCGCAGCTGCGGCAGGGCTGCAGCGTACAGCAGGCCGCGCATTTCGTCGGTTACCGGCATGCCACGAATTTCGCGACCGCGTTCCGTGCGCGCTACGGCATCGCGCCCAGCCAGCTGCGCTGACGCCGGATCAGCGTCGGCAGTGCGCATACATCTGCTGCGTCTACGCATACGTGTGCTCACGATCAAATGACAATAATTCTCATCCAGCCTTTCTCTCCTGCTGGATCTCCCATGCCCGCCTGTATCCGCCCGCGCGCCCTGGCAACCGCCATCGGCACGACCCTGGCGCTGTTCAATACTGCCCACGGCGCCGAGCGCGCCCCCGCCGCGAACACCTCGCAGCTGCCCACCGTGCAGGTCACGGCCGATCTCGATGGCAGCACCGAATCCTCACGTTCCTACACCACCGACTCCATGGGCACGGCGACGGGGTTGTCACTGACCTCGCGGCAGACGCCGCAGTCGGTCAGCGTCATCACCCGCCAGCAGATCGAGGACCGGGGCCTGCTCAGCACCGCCGATGCGCTGGCCACTGCTCCGGGCATCTCGGTCACGCGCAGTGATGCCAACCGCTACTCGTTCTCGGCACGCGGCTTCGACATCGACAACTATCAGTTCGATGGCGTGGTGATGCCGGTGCTGTCGCCGTGGAATTTCGGCGAGAACAACCTGGACATGGTGGTGTACGACCGCATCGAGATCGTGCGCGGCGCCAATGGCCTGATGACCGGTGCCGGCAATCCGTCGGCGGCGGTGAACTACGTGCGCAAGCGCCCGCTGCGCGACGTTGCGGCCAGTGGCGGCATCAGCTTCGGCAGCTGGGACGCGCGCCGTGCGTGGGTGGACGTGTCCAGCCCACTCAGCAGGGAAGGGCGCGTGCGTGGCCGCATGGTCGCCGCGCAGGCCGAGGGGGACAGCTATACGGCGGGCCTGGACAGCACCGCGAAGACGCTCTACGGCGTGGTCAGCGTGGACCTGGGCGAGAGCACCGGATTGATCGCCGGTATCTCCTACCAGGCCAACGACAATCGTGGCTTCGGCAGCGGCTTTGCGCTGTTCAATGCCGACGGCACGCGTACCCGCTTCGACCGCTCGTTATCGGCCACCGCGCCGTGGGCACGGATGAGCACCGATACCCGCAACGGCTTCTTCGATTTCAACCATCGCTTCGGCAACGACTGGCAGGCACGCGTGTCCTACAGCCGCTCGCATACCGATATGGAGATGAAGCATCTCTACCGGGGCGGCTATCCCGATCCGGTGACCGGGGCGATGCCCAATGGCAACAGCTTCACCCGCTACGACGGTCCGGTGCGCCGTGAGGCGGTCAGTGCCAGCCTGACCGGTCCCTTCCAGC
Organism: Stenotrophomonas sp. GD03819; assembly: GCF_029841665.1. Classification (NCBI taxonomy): domain Bacteria; kingdom Pseudomonadati; phylum Pseudomonadota; class Gammaproteobacteria; order Lysobacterales; family Lysobacteraceae; genus Stenotrophomonas; species Stenotrophomonas sp. GD03819. The sequence continues at coordinate 32,130 of NZ_JAOCEW010000036.1, read as the reverse complement.
TGTTCGGCCGCCAGCACACGGCGTCCGTCGGCTGGTCGCGCTCACGCGACGAGATCGCACTGGGGCAGTACCGCGCACTGGCCCCGTTGCCGCCGTTGGCCAGCTATTTCGACTGGCACGGGCCGGGCACGCCCGAGCCGGTGTGGGCCAGCAACAAGACCCAGGCCGATGATCTGGACAATCATCAGAGCGGTGCCTATGCCGTGGCGCGGCTGTCGCTGGCTGATCCGCTGCATGTGATCGTCGGTGGCCGCCTGAGCAACTGGGAGACCGACCAGGTCTACTTCGGCAGCAAACGGAAGTACCGCTACCGCAACGAGTTCGTGCCGTATGCCGGTGTGGTCTGGGACCTCAACGACTACAGCAGCGCCTACGCCAGCTACACCGGCATCTTCAAGCCGCAGAACAACCGCAACGAATCCGGACAGATCCTCGACCCGGTCAGCGGCCGCAGCTATGAGCTGGGCGTCAAGGGCAGCTGGCTGCAGGAGCGCTTGAATGCGTCGGTGGCGCTGTTCCGCACCCAGCAGGACAACCTGGCCGAGGCCACCGGTGGTCTGGTCGAAGGCAGCACGCAGGCGGCCTACCGCGCAGTGAAGGGCGCAACGGTAGACGGCCTGGAACTGGAACTGGCCGGTGAGCCGCTGCCGGGGTGGAGCCTGGGCACCAGCTTCACCACCTTCATCGCGCAGGACGCGCAGGGCAGGGCGATCAACACCGCCAAGCCGCGCAGCCTGTTCAAGCTGTTCACTACCTGGCGGCTGCCGGGTGCCTGGGACCGGCTGACCATCGGCGGTGGCGTGGACTGGCAGAACCGCATGTATCAGACCGCCACCGCGCCCGGAAATCGCCGGGTGCCGGTGCAGCAGCCCAGCTACGCACTGGTGAACCTGATGGCGCGCTACCAGTTCAGCTCCAATGTGTCGGCGGCGGTCAACATCAACAACCTGTTTGATCGCCATTACTATTCGCAGATCGGCTTCTACAACCAGGGCTGGTACGGGGCACCGCGAAACGTGATGTTCACGGTGAAGGTGGGTTACTGAAGATGCCGTCGCGCGGTTCAGGGATCCAGCGGATCCATCGGATCGATGCGCAGCGATTCGGGAGCCGGCACGAACGGGATCGCGTAGGGCGAAACGCGTGAACCGACCTTGCCCGGAACGTAACCCAGTTCATGGCGGTTGCGCTCGCTGAAGGCGCTGCTGGCGACCGAATCGATATGCGATGGACTGCTGACCACCAATGCCGGTTGCCGCGGCGGTGCCTGCAGGGCCGCCAGCAACCGGGCCGCATTGCGCAGATTGGTGGTGGTGTGGCGGGCATACGGCTCGATGATGATTGCATCTGCGGGAATGCCGAAGCGTGCCATCAGCGCTTCGCGCATCTGCACCGCTTCGACGCTGCGGGTGCCGCGTGGATGTACCGCACCACCCGAGACGATGAGGAAGGGTGCATCACCTGCCGCGTAGCGCTGCGCGGCCGCCTTCAGGCGCAGCTTGCTGCCGGCGCTGAGCGGGGTGGTCAATTCGTCCGGTCCCTGGCCAAGCACGATGATCGCGGTGTACGGATGCGCATTCCAATCGAGCTGCCGCGCACGCGCAAACGGCGCGGCGTTCATTCCCGCGCTGATCGGCTCGAAGCGGATCGCATCGAGGCGGTCATTGGCATCGAGCAGGCCTACCGCCACCGCGATGCTGCGATCGAAGGCGGTGTAGGCCGCGCTGGCGTCCACCTCGCTCATTTGCACGGCAATGGCGACGTCGCCGGCCAGTCGCGTGCTGCCCGCCGCGCCGACCGGGCCGTCGATGGCGTCGTAGCGGGGCGGCTGGCCCTGGCCATAGACGGAGAGAATGTTGTTGAGGCCTGCCAGTTCCCGTTCGATGGCTTGGGCGTGCGCGGGAGCCGCGGCGATCAACAGGCCGGCCTGCGTGGGCGTCCAGTGTGCGGACGCGAGCGTGCAGGTGGCGGTCCGGCAGTCGGCCAGCTGCTGCATGCGTTCGGCCAGGAGGGCGCGCGCATCACCGGGCAGCGTATCGGGCTTCAACTGCATGAGGGTCGGGAACAGTCGTGCGGCCAGCGCGGCGCTGTCGCGGTCGTCGGCCGCCGCCGCAAGCGGCAGCGCCGCCGCGGCAAGCAGGGCAAGGGACAAGGCAAATCGTCGATGCATCACCAGCTCCTGCTCACCATCAGGCGGACGTTGCGGCCGAACAGCGGCCGTCCATAGATTGCCTCGGCCGAACCCTGTCCGGCCAGGGCATCGGTGCGGGTGTTGCCCTCGGTGAGTCCCTTTTCATTGGTCAGGTTGTCGCCCACCAGCTGTGCGCCCCAGTTGCCGCGTTTCCATGAAACGCCCAGCCCCAGGGTCTGGTAGGCAGGCAGCGCCGTCTGGTTGAACAGATCAACATAGGATTTGCCGACCACGTCATAGCGCAGCCAGGTCTCGAACTGGTCCTGGCCGTGCTGGAAGCTGAAGGTCGGGCGGAGGTTGCCGTAGAGCTTGGGCTCGCGAACGATCTGCTTGCCGTTGACGGCGGCCGGATCGGCGCCGGAATCGTTCTGCAGGCTGTCGTACTGCGGATCGCTGACCGTGATCGAACCGGCAATGCTGAACCAGTCGAGCGGCCGGAACAGCCCATCCAGTTCGATGCCCTTGGAGACGGCGGTACCGATGAACGGCACCGACTGGTCATTGCGGCCGGTCGTCGGGTTGAACGCCACGAACGAGGCGTTGAGCGGGTCGAACTTCGTGTAGAACGCAGTCAGGTACAGGTAGGACCGGCCGAATCCGGCCTTCAGGCCCAGCTCGTACTGGTCCAGCTGCGTCTGCACGATGGTGGGATCGATCGAGCGTGCCACCGACGAGTTGGGGACGATCTCCATGTGCGAGACACGGGCGTAAGCACCCACCGAAGAGGTGAAATCGAAGTTCGCGCCGACGGTCCAGTTGGTCGCGGACGGATCCAGGCGATGGTTCTGGACGACGCCGGTGAACCGGCGCGTGGTGTTGTCGGCCAGTGTATTGCGGTCGCCGAGGTCGACCTGGGCGGTCTGCTCTGCATAGCCTTCATAGCGGTAGCGTTCATGGCGGATGCCGGCGTCGAGCTTGAAGCGGTCCGTCAGTGCCCACGTGTCATTGGCATACACCGCGAACATGCGGGCATCCACTTTGCCGCGATTGAGGGTAGTGGTGTAACGCAGCGCGCCCTTGTCGGTGACGTATCCCAAGGGGGCGCCATCGTTGCCGTAGGCCACCAGATCCAGCAGGCGTGGCTTGCCGCGCATCTCCATCAGCATGTCCTGGTACAGACTGAAGGCCGTGGTGCCGAAGAAGGCCGTGTATGCGCCGATGTTCAGATCGTGGCTGCCCCAGGCCGTTTCAAACAACCGCGTCGCACTGAAGTCGGCCTGGCCGGAGTAGAAGTCCGAATCTGCGGCCCGGTACTGGGCCGAGATCACCAGGCCGGAGTCGGCATAGGGGTCGTAGGCGCTCGCCCCGTTGCTGCCGGCCAGAGCGTAGCCCATCCGCGCGACGCCGGCGCCGAAGGCGCTACGGGCCGCGCCCAGATAGCCGTTGGCGAAAGTGCGTGCGTCGACCGGGTTGGTGGTCGAGTACAGTGCGTCGAAGGTGTTGCGGCCCTTGGTGTAACCGGTTTTCAGCGAGATCGTCCAATCGCTGGCGGTATTCTCGTACTGGAAGCCGATGTTGCCGAAGCGCATGTGCCGGCCATCGGCCAGGTCGCGGTTCATGCCCTGCAGGACGCCGCCGCCATCGAGGTATTTCAGGTTGACACTGCGCAGCGACGGCGAGTTCAGCGTACCGTCGAAGTAGTCGATGTACGGGTCCAGCGGGACGCTGGGATTGCGCGGATCGGCGACCGGGATCGGCAGGTAGAACGTATTGTGGTCATCGACGAAGGTACCGCTGACCTTGAACCAGCTGGTGTCATCGAAGTAGTGCTTGATGTTGCCCCTGATCTGCCCGCCCTTGTCGTTCGGGAAGCCGTTGTCGCGGTAGCCATCGTGCTGGCGCAGGAATCCACCGACCGCATAGAAGGTGTCCTTGCCGAGGGCGCCGGACTGGTACATCTCGCCACGGTACAGCCCGGTGTCACCGACGGTCAGCTGGGCCTTGCCGTGGGTCTGTTCCGAGCCCTCGGCCAGGATGTTGTTGACGATGGCGCCGCCACTGCTCGCATAGATCGGCGCCGGACCACCACGCACGATCTCCACCCGCTGGTTCATCACGTCGAACCGGTTCATGCCGTCGCCGGAATTGAAGAAGTGGCCATCCAGCTCCTGGTAGAGCGGCAGGCCGTCCTGCTGGAAGGCGATGAAGCCACGATCGGTGGGAATGCCGCGCAGCCGGGTGATGTTCTGCACCTCGCCGCCGGTGGCCTCGACATGGATGCCGGGCACGGACCCGAGCAGGTCGGCATAGCTTTTCGGTGCGAGTTTCTGCACGTCTTCGCGGCTGAGCGAATTGACTGCGAAGGACGCATCGAAACGACGCTGGGTGCGCGCCGCACCGGTGACCACTACCGCATCCAGCGTTGCGGCGTCGACGCTGCCCTGGTTCTGGACCGAGGCGTCCTGCGCAGAAGCGTTGCCATGCAGGGATATCAAGGCCAGGGAGATTCCCAGGACCAGGGGGCTGATGTTCATCGGAGGGCGGCCATGCAGGAAAGGGGGACCGCTGCACGGTAGGTCCGGGCGATGACGGAATTGTTTACTTCGGCGGAAATAAACAATTAAACGGTGGCATCGGCGCCCAGCTGGTGGATCGGCAGCAGCGCCGCGCCCACCGATACCGCGGATCCTCCCAGCCGTGACACATGCACCTGCGGCAGGCGCAGGCTGTCCAGCGCGCTGCTCCAGCGTGCCGGCTGCTGCAGGTGTTGCCCCAACGCTTCCAGTACCTGGCGGGGTAGGGAACCGGACAGGATCACGGCGCCCGGATCGAGCCAGGCCACGCCGGTATTGGCCGCTGCGCCCAGCTGGTTTCCCGCGCGTTCGGCCCAGGCACTGATGATGCCGGCATGGCTTTCCAGGCAGGCCTCCAGCTCGAACAACGAAGGAATCCCGGCGCCGGCGTCGCGCAACGTGGCCAGCAGGTCGATGCCCGAGGGGCGCGGTGCGTCCATGCGGAACAGGCGGCCGATGTCGCCTGCATTGCCGAACTCACCGCGCATCACATCACGCCGGTGGATCACGCCGCCACCCACGCCGTGGCCGACATACAGCAGCAGCGCCGAAGCGCAGTCGCGGATCAGCCCGCTGTCGTAGTACTCCGCCAACGCCGCCAGGGTTGCATCGTTCTCCACCCACACCGGGAAGCCGAAGTAGTCTTCGAAGAACTGGTCGTTGTCGATGTCGCGCCAGCCATGCAGCCAGTCCACCGCGTGCCGGCGTGCCGGACCGGTTTCGACCACGGGCCCCGGAACGGCCACGCCGAGGCCCAGAAAGCGCGCGCGCATCAGTCCGGTGCTGCTGGTGAGGCTGCGCAGGCGCTGGTCCACGCAATGGACGAAATCGAGGGGATCTGCGCTGTCGAATGCGGTGGCATCGCGGGCGATGACCTGGCCGGCGAAATCCACCAGTGCGATCTCCAGCCAACCGGGATGCACCGTGGCACCGGCGGCATAGCCGCCCCGACCGGACAGCGCCAGTGGCACCGAGGGACGGCCGCGCTGGCCATCGGACAGTTGTCCCTGTTCCTCGATCACTTCCAGCATCAGCAGTTCACGCGCCAGGCGGGTCAACGCGCCGTTGTGCATGCCCAGCTGGTGGGCGATGGTGATGCGGGGAACCGCGCCCATCGTGCGCAACAGCCAGATGATGCGCTTATGGTCGGCCTCGAGCGCGATCAGCGGCTTGCGGCGCAGCCGCGATGTCGGGGCCAGGCTCACGGGCGCAGGCCCTCGCTGCGTGCTGGAGGGATGGGCCAGGCCAATGCGGCCAGCGAAAGCAGGCTGCCGATGGCGACCAGCGAGACCAGGGCGACCGAGGTGTCCAGATCGCCCGCCTGTATACCGGGCAGCACTTCGCCCAGCAGCAACGAAGAGGCCGCGATGGATAGCTTCATGGTTCCGGTGAGCAGTGCAAAGCAGCTGAGGTCATCGTCGCGTCCGCCATGGATGGCGTGGCGACGGGCGATCAGCGCGGTGCGTCGCCACAGTACCAGGCCGACGCTGGCCACCGCCGTCCCGTGGGTCGCGGCACATGCAATCGCTATGGGCGTGGAGGGGAGGGCCAGGTACACGCCGACGGCTCCGACGGCCAGCACCGACATCAACGCGAGCATCCCGGTCTCGCTGTGCAGCGTTGTACGCAGGCGCAGGCAGAGCCAGGGGGCAACCACCATGCCCGCCACCATCGCGAAGGTCAGCGCTGCCCCATGTTCGGCGAAGGGGAACAGACGCCCTGCCAGGCCGACCAGCGTCGTCTCCGCCGCCGCGGCCAGCAGAACCGGCAGCAGCGCTGGCAGGGGCAGGGCAACAGCAGCGGGCCTGGTTGCGCTGGGCCGTGGGGGCGTTGCGACGCAGGCCAAAGGAAGCGCAGCGGCCGCGATCAGCACGCCGATGACCATGCAGATCAGCAACGCGTTGCCACTGCCCTGGGACGCAGGCGTACCGACCACGACGAACAGCGCCGAGGCAATGCACAGCTTGGAGATCGGCACTACCACGGCGCGGGTGGAGACATAGCGCATGGCCTCGACCTCGTCACGGGGCAGCAACGACGTCAACGCGTTCTGGGCCACGTCGTAGACTGCATAGCAGGTACGGAACAGCAACGATGCGACTAGCAATGGCAGGAAGGCGGGCTCGGTTGCGTTGCCCGGGCTGAACAGCAGGCAGGCGCTGGCCGCCGTGCCGAGCCCGCCGATGAGCTGCAGGCGCAGGGCGAGGCGCTGCTGGTTGCGCAGGCGGGTGAACACGGCGGCCAGCAGCAGATCGAGCAGGCTGCTGTAGGCCAGTGAAATGGCCAGCAGCTGGCCGGTGTGGGCCGCCGACAGCCCCAGCCGGGCGTGCAGGTAGTAGCCCAGCACCAGATCCACGAATGACCAGGCCAGGGTGCGGGCAAAGTGGCCGGCGGCATAGAGGTGCCGTGGCGAGGGCTGCGCGTTCAACGCCGTGTACTGGGGGAGAAGAGCCGGAGATGCTGGATCGTTCTACTACCCCTGTGTGACATGGTCCTGACATGGCGGGTGGCCGGGCATTCAGCGCGTGGCTTGCACCCCCTGCCGCGGGCGTGCAGCATTTGCCCTGCTGCCCCCACCACGCGTCACGCAGCGCTTTCTTCACTGCAACGGAGCAACGTATGAAACTGTTGTCCGCTGTGTTGTTGTCTGCGCTTTCGCTCTCCGCCGTTCCGGCGCTGGCAGTGGAAGCTTCGCCCTCACCGCTGCTGGGGCGCTGGTCGCTGGATATCGCCACGTCTGCACTTCCCGAAGCGCAGCGCCCGAAGCATGTGGTGCTCGAGTTCAAGGACGCCGGTGCGGGGCGTTGGAGTTCACATGTGGACATCGTCCTGCACGACGGCAAGACCATGAAGTCCGACGGCACGCTGGCGCTGGACGGCACGCCGGGGCCCTTGTCCGGTACTTACGGTGCGGACAAGGCCAACCTGAAACTGCCGGCGCCGAACACCCTGGTGATGCAGCTGGTGGACCACGGCACGCCGGCCTCCACCCGCATCTATACCGTGGCGGCCGACCGTACGACGATGACCGAGACCAAGGCGTTCTACGGTCACGACGGCACGCCGATCCTGCAGACCAATCTGTTCAAGCGGATACCGTAGCGGCGCCGCCTGCACCACGCCCGCACAGCGGGCGTGGTGAATGCAGCAGCCTTATACCGCGGCCGGGTCGCGCTTGCCGGCGTCGATGCCGTACTTGTCGATGGCCTCCTGCATCCGCGAGCGTTCGATGCGACCTTCGTCAGCCAGTGATTTCAGGGCGGCCAGCACGATGAAGTGGCGATCCACTTCGAAGAAGGTGCGCAGCGATTCACGAGTGTCGGAACGGCCGAAGCCATCGGTGCCGAGTGCGGTGAAGCGGCGGTCGTTGATGAAGGGACGGATCTGGTCGCCTACGATCTTCATGTAGTCGGTGGTCACCACCACCGGGCCTTCATGGCCCTGCAGGCACTGCTGCACGTAGGGTACGCGCGGCTCCTCGGCCGGATGCAGCAGGTTCCAGCGTTCGGCGGCCAGGCCGTCGCGGCGCAGTTCGGTCAGGCTGGTGGCGCTCCACACATCGCTGGCGACGCCGAAGTCCTGCTGCAGCAGTTCTGCCGCGGCTTCCACTTCGCGCAGGATCGAGCCGCTGCCCATCAGCTGCACGCGTGGCTGCGAGGCGGTATCGGCGGCTGCCGGATGCAGCAGATACAGGCCCTTCAGGATGCCCGCTTCCACGCCCTCCGGCAGTGCCGGCTGCGGGTAGTTTTCGTTGAGCACGGTGATGTAGTAGTAGATGTCTTCCTGGTCGACATACATGCGGCGCAGGCCGTCATGGATGATCACCGCCAGCTCGTAGTTGTAGGTCGGGTCGTAGGACACGCAGCTCGGAATCACCGACGACAGCACGTGGCTGTGGCCGTCATCGTGCTGCAGGCCTTCGCCCATCAGCGTGGTGCGGCCCGACGTGGCACCGAGCAGGAAGCCGCGGGTACGTGCATCGGCAGCGGCCCAGGCCAGGTCACCGACACGCTGCAGGCCGAACATCGAATAGAAGATGTAGAACGGAATCGTGGCCAGGCCGTGGTTGCTGTAGGCGGTGCCGGCGGCGATCCACGAACAGATCGCACCGGATTCATTGATGCCTTCCTGCAGGATCTGGCCGTCCTTGGCTTCCTTGTAATAGCTCAGCTGGCCGGCATCCTGCGGGGTGTACAGCTGGCCCAGGTAGGAGTGGATGCCGATCTGGCGGAACAGGCCTTCCATGCCGAAGGTGCGCGATTCATCGGGCACGATCGGAATCACCAGCTTGCCCAGGTCCGGGTCCTTCAGCAGGCTGGTGAGGATGCGCACGAAGCCCATGGTGGTGGACTGGCCACGATCGCCGCTGCCCTGCAGCTGGGTGTTGAAGATCGACAACGGCGGCAACGGCAGCGGATCGACCTTCGCCAGCCGTGCCGGCAGCTGGCCACCCTGGATGCGGCGGCGCTCGGCGAAGTAGGCGGCCTCGGCGCTGCCCGGCTCCGGACGCAGATAGGGCATGTCCTCCAGCTGCTCGTCGCTGACCGGCAGGTTGAAGCGGTCGCGGAAGGCGCGCACCGCATCGGCGCTCATCTTCTTCAGCTGGTGGTTGATGTTCTGGCCTTCGCCGGCTTCGCCCATGCCGAAACCCTTGACCGTCTTGGCCAGGATCACTGTCGGCCGGCCGCGGGTTTTCACCGCCTGCTGGTAGGCGGCGTACACCTTCTGCGGATCGTGGCCACCACGTGCCAGCGCCCAGATCTCGTCGTCGCTCATGTGCGCGACCCGCTCCAGCAGCTCGGGGTAACGGCCGAAGAAGTGTTCGCGCACATAGGCGCCGCTCTGCGACTTGAAGGTCTGGTAGTCGCCATCCACGCATTCCATCATGCGCTGGCGCAGCAGGCCGCTGTGGTCGCGGGCCAGCAGGTCGTCCCAGCCGCTGCCCCAGATCAGCTTGATCACGTTCCAGCCGGCCGCGCGGAAGGTGCCTTCCAGTTCCTGGATGACCTTGGCGTTGCCGCGTACCGGACCGTCCAGGCGCTGCAGGTTGCAGTTGACCACGAACACGATGTTGTCCAGCCGCTCGCGGCCAGCCAGGGAAATTGCCGCCAGCGATTCGGGCTGGTCCATTTCGCCGTCGCCGAGGAAGGCCCAGACCTTGCGGCCCTGGTGTTCTTTCAGGCCGCGGTATTCCAGGTGGCGCATGTAGCGCGCCTGGTAGGCGGCGGTCAGCGGGCCCAGCCCCATCGATACGGTGGGGAACTGCCAGAACTCCGGCATCAGGCGTGGGTGTGGATACGAGGACAGGCCTTCGCGGCCGGCTTCGCGGCGGAAGTTGTCCATCCGTGCCGGATCGATGCGGCCCTCCACGTACGCGCGGCCGTAGATGCCCGGCGCGGAGTGGCCCTGGATGTAGATCATGTCGCCGTCGAAGGTGTCGGTGCGGCCACGGAAGAAGTGATCGAAGCCGACGTCGTACAGCACTGCCGCGGACTGGTAGGTGGCGATGTGGCCGCCGACATTGGAATGCTTGCCGGCACGCAGCACCATCACCATCGCGTTCCAGCGGATCATCGCGTTCAGGCGGCGCTCGATGGCCAGGTCACCCGGGTAGGCCGGCTGGCGCTCGGGCGGGATGGTGTTGACGTAGGCGGTCCAGGCACGGGTATGCAGGTCGCCGTGCTGCTGGGCGTCCAGATCGCTCAGCTGGTCGATCAGGTAGTGCGCGCGCGGCCGGCCGCCGGCCTGCATCACCGCCTCCAGCGATTCACGCCACTCCCGCGTTTCCAGCGGGTCGGTATCGAAGGGGATCAGGGCTTGGTTCATGACGGTCTCCAGAGGGCGCCGGTCGGACTTCTGCCTGGGCGACAACACCGGCAGGGCGCACAGCACTGGAGCGGGGTCGCAACGGCAGGGCCGTGACGCGAAGGGCGACCGTGGCGGCCACCGAGAAGACAAGCGTAGGCCTGCCCCCCACGCTTCGGTAGGCGGGCGGGGCTTGGGTCTCTGGCAAGCAAGGGTTGGCGCCGCGCGCCGTATCATGGGCCGATGCGCTGGGTGCGCCCGCTGATCAGGCCGGGGACAGCCCAGGCAGGAACACCGGGATGATCGCCACACCGACGCCCAGCAGGCACCAGGCGACGATGGGCAGCCAGCGCGCCAGGCGTTGGGCGGATTCCGGTGCACGACGGCCGCCGATCCACAGCAGCAGCGTGAGCACACCTAGCGCATAGGCGAGGACGACGACTACCGGATGCACATGGATGACCCGGCTGGGCGGCCACATCTGCTGCTGGTAGGCGGTGGTGTGGGCGACCAGCAGCAGGAACAGCAGGCTGCTGAGGGTGTTGATGGCGGTGCGTGCGTTGATGGGAGCACTCCTTGTGCGGGCTGCCGGGACAGTGCAGGGGCCGCATTCTAGCGGCTGCCCGCCGGTCGTTGAAACGCCACTGTCATCGATGGCGGTCACCCTGCGGGGCTTTCCAGCCTCGGGGTGGTTGGCCGGCCGTGAACAGCGTGAGGATCTGGGAGAAGAGCTACCAACTGCGGCGCCGGCTGCTGCGTGGCTTCTTCCTGCGTCGCGGTTCGGCCAGTGAGGATGCCGAAGACCTGGCGCAGGAGGTCTACCTGCGCCTGCTGCGCAGCACCGGCGAAGATGCCGATGCGGTCGAGAACCCGGAAGCCTACCTGTTCACTGTGGCGGCCAACCTGGCGCGCGAGCATGCGCGCGCGCGGTCGTCGCTGCCGCCGCTGGAAGATGTCGATCTGTTGGCCGAAGTGCTGAAAAGCGAAGAAGACATCGAGGGTGAATTCGAGCATGCGCAGCGCTGGAGTGATATCCGCAGCACCATCGCACGACTGCCGGCAACCACGCGGCGGGTGATGGAGCTGCACTACCGCGACGGGTTGGACTGCCCGGGAATCAGCCAGCAGCTGCAGGTGTCGGTGCACATGGTGCGCAAGCACATCGGCAGGGGGCTGGAGGCCTGCAGGAAGGCGCTGGGCGCCAGGGAGCACACATGAGCCGGAACTCATCGACCGTGGCCGACGACACGATCGCCTGCGAGGCCATGGACTGGTTCCTGCGCAATCGCGACGGAACACTGGGTGAGGCCGAGCGGGTTGCGTTCCTGGACTGGATGAAGTGCTCGCCGGAGCATGTGCGCGCCTATATGCACGCCCTCGCGCTGCACCGGCAGGTCGGTGAGGCGCTGCAATCGCCGTTGCCTGAAGAGGCGCCGGTGCCACCGCGGCAGGTCGCCGCCAAGGTGGTGCCGCTGTTCGGTAGCGTGCATGCGCCGCCGCGCGCTGTGCGGCCTCGGGGGCGTGCGCGCTGGTGGGTGATGGCTGCCGCAGCCTGTACGGCCCTGCTCGGCGTGGGCCTGGTTCCGCAGCTGATGCCCACCGCGCAGCTGTACAGCGCCGACCATGGTGAATTGCGTGACCTGGTGCTGCCCGACCAGACCCAGGTGCGGCTCAACGCGGACAGCCGCCTGCGGGTACGCATGGGCTGGTTCAGCCGCAAGGTGGAGCTGTTGCAGGGTGAGGCCACGTTCGACATCGCCCGCGACCGCCGTCCGTTCGAGGTGGAGGTGAACGGCCTCGAGATTCGAGACATTGGCACGGTGTTCGATGTCGCGCGACGGTTGCAGAGCACGCGCATCGGCGTGGTTTCCGGCGAGGTGGAGATCTGGAGCCAGGGTGCGGACGCCCGGCGTCTTGCGCAACTGGGCGAAGGCCGGGTGGTGCAGGTCGACGCGCGCAGCCATGCGGTGGAGTCGCTGGATGTACCGTTGTCGATGCTGCTGGACTGGCAGCAACGCAAGGTGTCCTTCCTGGATGAGCGGCTGGACGAGGTGGCCGCTGCCTTCAACCGGCACAACCAGGTACAGGTCCGCGTGCTGGACGAAGGCGCTGCATCGGCACGGTTGTCGGGCAGTCTCGATGCGCATCGCATCGGTGCGCTGCAGGCCTTCCTCGAACGCGACCCGCGTTTCCTGGTGAGGCGCGAAGGCGACACCGTGCGGGTCGGCAGTCGCTGAGGCCGACGTGGCCGTGGACTGTCAGAAAAAATTCATCGAATCCGCGTTCTCCACTTCGGTGGATGCGGGCTCTTACTTGGGAGAAGCCACTGCCGAGCCACGCAGCGGCGCCTGCTGCCTTCTCTCTTCCAAGGACCCGTGATGCGCAACACGCTCTACCTGTCGATCATCCTCGCCCTGTCTCCCTGCAGCGTGCCGCTGGCGGTCGCGGCCACTGCCGATGGCCTTGAGGCCCGCGTTTCGGCGCCGATCGCGGCGCAGCCGTTGGCACGTGCACTGGAGCAGTTGTCGCGCAGTTCCGGAGTGCAGTTCCTGTACTCGGCCGGCGGTGATGCGCGCATGGCCGGTGCGGTGCCGCGCGGTGCCACCGTCAAGCAGGCGCTGGATGCACTGTTGGCCGGTACCGGCCTGGGCTACACCGTGGTCGATGGCAATGTCATCGCCATCGATCCGGCGCCCGTAAGCAACGCGCCGAAGCCGGCCGCGCCGAAGCCGCGCGAGGCCGAGGCGGTGGTGGCGCCGACCCTGGACACCGTCAAGGTGATTGCCGCGCACGAGGTGATCGACCAGAAGAAGTCGTCGCCAGTGATCAAGGATTCGGTGGTCTACGACGAGATGGACAGCTACGGCGACGAGACCCTGGCCGAGAGCCTGATGGCCGCTCCAGGCCTGAGTGCGGTGGAGGATGCCGGCGAGCCACGTTACGTGACCGTGCGCGGCGTACAGGCCAACCTCAACTACACCACCATCGATGGCATCGCGATTGCCAGCGTGGGAGGCAGTGGCTCCGGCGAGCGAATGAACAACCTGCAGCTGATTCCCAGCGACATCGGCACCCGTACCGACATCTACAAGAGCTTCAGTGCGGAGCAGGCACCGGATGCGATCGGCGGCGTGATCGACATCATCAGCCGCAGTGCTTTCGACCGGTCCGGCAAGTACGTGTTTGCCGATGTGGCGGGCATCTATTCCACCGCCGAGACCAACGTCGAGCGCAGCGCAGGCGGCAACCACGAGACTCTGGGCCACTTCGGCAAGAGCGCCAAGATGGTGTTCTCCAACCAGTTCGGCGCCGACCAGGAGTTCGGCATCGTTGCGGTGGCACGCTACGAGCAGCGTTCACGCAACAGCGTCAAGCGCTGGGTGGAGTCGAACTACTACTACAACGACGCTGGCAAATACCTCACCGACGGTACCACCGGTCCGGACGAGGCCAAGGGCTGGAACGGGCTGCGTGCTCCTGGCAACTTCAGCACCGGCACCTATACCAACTTCATCACCAACTTCGGTGGCTCCGCCAAGCTTGAGTGGAAGCCCTCGGATGATCCGTTCTACGCATCGCTGCTGCTGTACTCGTACCGGTTCTACGAGAACTCGACGATGAACAAGACCGATCTGTACGGCAATGCCAAGTTCCCGATCCGCAACCAGACCGAGGACAGCGGCACCACCCAGATCAACAGCATCTACATCAAGAACCGTCACGACCGCTGGGACCGCAGCAACCGTGGTGCCGTCGCCAGTTTCAACTGGGACATGGGCGACCGTTCGCGGCTGACCCTGCGTGGCGGCCATACCGAAGAGACCTTCCACAACAACCAGGTCTACTGGGGTGTGCGCGCCTACCCAAGCAATCTGTTCGTCGACTACGAGAACGACAGCCATGGGTTCCCCAACGCGGTGGCGGTTTCCGATTCCAGCCTGCTGACCAGCTCCGCGTTCAAGCTCAATCCGGCGCAGGCCTATGTCTCCCCGCGCGATGCCAAGGAGAGCATCGACAACCTGCGCGCCGATTTCAGCTACAACATCGACGCCGATGCGCGTGGCTTCGGCCTGGCCGCCGGCGCCGAGTACCGCCATCTGAAGATCTGGCAGGACATCGACTTCGACTACTTCAAGAGCAGTGCCACGCTCAACGATTACCTGTATCCGGGTTCGACGCTGCTGGGCAGCGTGCCGGGCTTCCCGCTGATCGACAACCGCAAGTGGAACGAGGAGCTGCTGCCGAAACTGGGCAACAACAATGCGGCGTATCCGAATGCCAACTTCACCAGCGACTACACGTATGTGGAGGACATCACCAATGCCTATGTATCCGCGCACTACGCCTGGGACCGGCTGCTGCTGATCGGCGGCCTGCGCTACGACCACACCCGCTTCGATGCCTACAGCCCGTTCAGCGATGATGGCGGCACTACCTATACCTCCGCCTTCCGCAATACGAGCGGTGGCTACAACAACCTGCTGCCTTCATTGAATGCGACGTTCAAGCTGAGCGAGGACCAGCGCCTGCGCTTCTCCGCCAGCCGCACGCTGGGCCGGCCGACGCCGAGCAACATCGCCCAGGCCACCAGTACCAGTTGTGGCGATGACGAGGAGGGCAGGGGCTTCTGCAGCATCAAGCAGGGCAATGCCGATCTGCAGCCGCGACGTTCCACCAACATCGACCTGGCGTGGGACCTGTACTTCAACGGAAACAACGGCCTGGTCTCGGTGGCGCTGTTCGACAAGGTGATCAAGGACGACATCTACACCCTGACCACCTTCGAGAACGTGGGTGATGCCCGCTATCGGGTGACCCAGCCGATGAACACCGATGAGTCCACGCTGCGCGGTGTCGAGTTCGCGGTGGCCAACCGCAACCTGCAGTGGGGACGCCAGCGCTTCGACATGTACTTCAACGCTACACGGCTGGAAGGCCAGACCAACTACCGCATCAGCGATGGCACCGAGCGCCGCCTGGATCGCCTGCTGTACCAGCCGGACTGGTCGCTCAATGGTTCGGTGATCTGGCGCATGCCGTGGAAGAGCGCGCAGCTGCGCCTGTCCGGCACCTACCGCAGCCGGATGCTGGTCGACTTCGGTGACACCGAATGGCTGGATTCGTACTACGACCCGTACATGACGTTCAACATGGCCTTCAGCCACAAGCTCAGCAGGCACGTGACGCTGAAGTACGAAGCCAAGAACCTGTTCAACACCCAGCCGACCTACAGCACCGGCCCGAACGGGCGCTTCCGTACCGAGATCGACGACTACGGCCGCTTCTTCTACTTCCACATCATCTACAACTGAGGGCACAGCCGTGGAGACGATCAATCGCAGGCGATTCCTGGCCCTGGCCGGCCTGTCCGCTGCCGGTGCCTGGATGGGCACGGCACACGCGCTGGCCGCGCAGGCCGATGCCACCGCGCTGAACCCGCGCAACCTGCTGGCCAAGCCGCGCTTTGCCAGCACACCCTTCACCCTGGGCGTGGCCTCGGGTGATCCCTCGGCCGATGGCGTGGTGCTGTGGACGCGCCTGGCGACCGAACCGCTGGTGTTCGGCGGTGGCATGCCGACCCGGCCGATGGCGGTCGAATGGCAACTGGCAGCAGACGATGGCATGCGCAAGGTGGTGCGCCAGGGTTCGGCAATGGCGCATCCCGAACTCGGCCACGCCGTGCACGTGGAGCTGGACGGGTTGGCGCCCGGACGGCCCTACTGGTACCGCTTCACCGTAGGCGGCCACGCCAGTGCGGTCGGTTGTACCCGTACGCTGCCCGCAGCCACGGCCGCAGTGGATCGTGTGCGCTTTGCGGTGGCCGGTTGCCAGCACTACGAAGAAGGCCACTACACCGCGTGGCGGCGCATCGCCGAGGAACCGCTGGATTTCGTCTTCCACTACGGTGACTACATCTACGAAGGCGAAAGCCAGCCGGGCCTGCGGAAGATGAACGGCCAGCCGTTCACCAACCTGCGCAACCACGTCGGCCCGCAGATCTACACGCTGGATGATTACCGCCGCCGCTACGCCCAGTACAAGAGCGATCCCGACCTGCAGGCCGCGCATGCGGCGGCACCGTGGTTCGTCACTTTTGACGACCATGAAGTGGACAACAACTGGGCCGGTGCCGAAGACCAGGATGACACGCCCAGCGAAGTGTTCCTGCTGCGTCGCGCACAGGCGTTCCAGGCCTACTACGAGAACATGCCACTGCGCCGCTCTGCATTCCCGCGCGATGGCCACATGCAGATGTACCGGCGCGCACGCTACGGCACGCTGATGGACCTGCACCTGCTCGATACCCGCCAGTACCGCAGCAAGCAGGTGAACATGGCGTTGCGTGAGGAGGTGGAATCGCCAGAGCGCAGCATTGTGGGGGCGAAGCAGGAGCGCTGGCTGTTCGACGGCCTGGCCGATGCTGCACCACGCTGGCACACGATTGCCCACCAGGTGGCGCTGGGCAACTACATGCGCGAGAAGGACGGCGTGGTGCAGTCGTCCGACGACCAGTGGTCAGGCTATCTGGACAGCCGCCGGCGCCTGCTTGACCACATCCAGAAGGTGGGCTTCGGCAACGTGGTGACCGCCTGCGGCGACGCGCATCGCCACTATGCGAGTGATCTGGTGCAGGACCACCGTGACTCGGGCGTGATCTCCAGCGAGTTCCTCGCCACGTCGATCACTTCCGGCGCCGATGGCCAGGGTGTGGACGCGTATGCCAGCAACCAGATTACGCACAGCCCCTATCTGAAAGCGACCACCGACAAGCGTGGCTACGTGCTGTGCGATGTCACCCGCGATGCGTGGATCGGCGATATGAAGACGCTGGATACCGTGATGCAGCCGAATGGCGCGGTGCAGAGCTGGAAGCGCTACGCGGTGGAGCACGGCCGGCCGGGGCTGCAGGAGGCCTGATCCTACCGGTCTGGCCTGTAGAGCCGAGCCCATGCTCGGCTGCTTTTCCGGTCAGTTATCGAAGAGCAGCCGAGCATGGGCTTGGCTCTACAGAGATCCTTCAATCGTGCTCGAACCGCAATGGCTCGCTGCCCATCGCCGGATCACTGGTGCCGGGGCGCCCATCCTCGGCGCGGCCGGCCAGGCGCAGGGCACTGTCGCCCGCACCGACAAGCAGGTCGTACCAGCCTGCGGTGGGCGTTGCGTCCCACGCCAACGCGGTCTCTGCATGTGCGGGCAGCACCAGCGTCTGCTCGGGCATATGCCCGGCATAGGCGCCCGGCTGCACACGCACCTGCTGCGCGCTGTCACCCAGATTGCGCAGGCGGAGCCGCAGTTGGCCATCCGCACGATCGGTTGAAGCCTGCACGGCAGGACCCGTGGCCGCTCCCTGGAAGTGGCGGTGGAAGCCGTTCGGGCCCAGCAGCCACAGGTCATAGCGACCCTGGGCGTCCAGCGGCCAGCGCTCGCGCAGCGGCATGCCCGGCAGCAGCGTGTAGCGGCGTGGCACCGCATCCAGCCGCAGCCGGTCGTAAACATGCAGCACTGCTGCTGCGCCTTCGCAGGACAGCGCCAGATCCACACCCGAGGCGTCGACAGCGGCAATCGATGCCTGCGGCCGGTAGGGCAGGGCACGCGCCGGGCGCACGCCGCTTTCCTGTTTCGCCGGCTTCAGTCCCTCGGGCAACGCGGGCACGGTGCGTCCCGGCAGGGCGGCGGCGCGCGCGGCCACCGCGCTCACGTCCGGCAGGCCGCGTACGAACGGGCGGGTATCGCGCTGGGCGAAGTCGAACGCGTTGCTCAGGTCGCCGCAGACCGCGCGGCGCCACGGCGAGATGTCCGGTGCGGCCACACCGAAGCGACGTTCGATCAACCGTATGACCGAGGTGTGGTCGTACACCTGCGAATCGACCCAGCCACCGCGGCTCCACGGCGAGATCACATACAGCGGCACGCGCGGACCCAGCCCATATGGGCGGCCACGCAGTTCGGCGAGGTCGTACTTCTCGTCGCCCGGTGCCGGATGGCGGTGGTACTCGCCCTCGGTACTGACCGAAGACGCACCGGCCCAGCCGGTGCCCAGCGGTGAAGGCGGTGCCGGTGGCGGCATGTGGTCGAAGAAGCCGTCGTTCTCGTCGAACATCAGCAACAGCGCGGTGCGGCTCCACACCTCTGGATCGGCGGTCAGCGCGTCCAGCACGCGCGCGGTATAGGCCGCGCCCTGGGCGGGGCTGGAGGGGCCGGGATGCTCGCTGCCGGCCGCGTCGGCGATGATGAAGCTGACCTGCGGCAGGCGCCCACCGATCACGTCCTGGCGCAGCTGCGCCAGGCCACGGGTGCTGACGCCGCGTGCGCGCAACTGCGGGTCATGCCCCGGCGCGGCGCGATGGGCCTGGCGGAATACCTCGAAACCGGCCAGCGGGTTGTCGGTGAAGTTGTCGGCCATGTCCTGGTAGATCTGCCAGGACACGCCGGCGTTCTGCAGGCGCTCGACATGGCTGGTCCAGCGGTACGACGCCGGGTACCCGCCCTGTTCGGGGAAATTGTCGTGCGAGTTGGCGATCACCGGGCCACCAGCACGCGCGTGTGCATCATTGTGGCCGGTCCACAGGAACACCCGGTTCGGGTTGGTGCCGGCCTGCATCGCGCAGTGATAGGCGTCGCAGATGGTGAAGGCGTCGGCCAGCGCGAACTGGAACGGCAGGTCGCTGCGCTGGAAGTAGCCCATCGAGTGGTTCTGCTTGGCCTTCGGCCATTGCCCCATGCGCCCGTGGTCCCAGGCACGCTGTGCGTCCGGCCAGGTGTGCGGTGTGCCTTCCACCCGCATGTAGCCGAAGTGCGCGGCGGTATCCAGCGGGAACGGCGCGATCGCGCGCGCGCCGCTCGCGTCGGGCTGCAGCCACAGGCTGCGGGTGCGGCCACCGGCCAGCAGGGCCGCGGCAGGGGCCACGAAGCGATCACCGAAACCACGTACCCCAGGCAGCGTGCCGAAGTAGTGGTCGAACGAACGGTTCTCCTGCATGAACACCACGATGTGCTGCAGGTCTTCGAGGCTGCGCGTCTGCGCCGCAGGCGCGATCGCTGCGGCCCGGGCGATGCTGGGCAGCAGCGGGGAAAGGCCGGCGGCAACGCCGGCCTGCAACAACCGGCGTCGGCCGATATCGGTCACGGGCTCACTCACAGGTCCACACGGAAGGAGATGCCGACGGTGCGCGGGGCGCCGATGAAGGCGTTGTCGCGGCCGTCCACCCCTGCAAGATACCGCTTGTCGGTGAGATTGCTCACCACCAGGTTGGCACCCATGCCCTTCAGGCGCGGCGACAGCCCCTGCAGGTCGAAGCCGATGTTGGCGTTGAACACGGTGGCCGAGGGCAGCTTGTTGACGTTGGCGGCGTCGAGATAGCGCGTGCCCAGGTAACGGCCGGACAGGCCGAAGTTCCAGTTCTCGCCCTGCCAGTCCGCCGACAGCACCAGGGTCTGTTCGGGCTGGCCGATCACCTTGGCGCCATCGACGATGCCCAGCTGGGTATCGCGTGCTGCATCGCCACTGCCCAGGTACTTGGAGCGGTTGTAGGTGTAGGCGGCGTTGAGCCGCCAGCCGTTGTCCCAACCATAGCCGAACGCGGCTTCCAGGCCGTTGCTTTCCACGCCGCCGAAGTTCTCGTAGACACCGTCGGTCTCGCCCAGGTAGTCGATGCCACTGACGAAACCTGCCGGCAGATAGACGATGCGGTTGTCGAACTTGATGTTGTACAGGGTCACCGATGCGGTCAGCGGCCAGCGGCTGATGCGCATGCCCACTTCGATGTTGTCGGCGGTCTCCGGTTCGACGTTGCGGAAGCGCTGCGGGTCGGTCTCGCCGAGCACGCCGGAGGGAATAGCGGCGAAGTTCTGCGAGAAGCCGGCGAACAACTCCATGCCTTCCACGCCCGGCGCCCAGGTGAAACCGGTCGACAGCAACGGGTCGGACTTGGAATCGGAGGTCACGTGTTCGCTGGCGCCGATCACGCGGCGACGCGACTGGTCGACGAAGAACTGCTTCACGCCCAGGCGTGCACTGAACGGCCCGAAGCGCGCCACGTCCTCCACGTAGTACATCTGCTCGTCGACCTTGTACTTGTCTTCGAACTGAACCCAGTACGGCTGGTGGTCGAAGTCGATGCTCTGGCCGACGTTGAGCAGGCGGTGCCAGTCGCGGCGCGCCGAACGGTCCAGCTTCTCCACCCACAGGCCGCCGCGGATCGTG
The DNA here is from genome assembly GCF_029841665.1 of Stenotrophomonas sp. GD03819. Lineage (NCBI taxonomy): Bacteria > Pseudomonadati > Pseudomonadota > Gammaproteobacteria > Lysobacterales > Lysobacteraceae > Stenotrophomonas > Stenotrophomonas sp. GD03819. Next base: position 11,417 of record NZ_JAOCEW010000036.1, on the reverse strand, counting down.
TTGTCGACCGCGCCGAAGGTCTGCCGCCACTCGACGTCGGCGGTCACGCCCATGCGATCGTTGTCGTAGTGGGTGTGGCGATACGACTGCGCGCCCAGCACGTTGCCGGCGTAGCAGTTCGGATCGTACTCGGCGGTGAAGCCCAACCGTGGCGTGCAGCTGGCCAGCCGCTGTGCCGCGCTGCCATCAGGATTGACGAAGAAGATCTGGCCGCGGTTGCTGCCGCCGTACACGGTCTTGCCACCGAGGTACTCCGACTCGGGGCGGCCCGCACCATCATCGCTGACCTGCGCCAGGTACGGTGGCAGCCAGTCACCGCGGCCCTGCATGCGATGCCCATAGGCGGCCACCGACGCTTTGAAACCATTGCCGCCGTCAAAGGCCGCACGCAGGTAGCCGAAGGTGTTCTCGCGCAGGGCGCGTGAACCGGAGCGGTAGTTCTGGTCCAGGTAGGGAATGCCGGTGAGGGTGCCGACCAGGTTGTCGCGCTCCGGGTTGGTTGCGAAGCCCGTCGGCGAAACGCTGGTGTATTCGGGCTCGTCGGCGTCGTTGTAGGACAGGTAGCCGGTCAGCGTCCAGCGGTCCAGTTCGGTGATGAACTTGCCGGCGATGTGGTCGTTGCTGGCGTGGCCGGTGCCGTCGATCCAGTCGTGCACCTTCGACGAGGAGGCACTGACCCAGGCGCGGGTGTGGCCGCCGAGCAGGCCGGTGTCGTAGCGCACGTAGTACTTGCGTGCCTCGTTGTCACCGGCACCGACCACAAAGCGCAGGCGGCTGTCCTGCAGCGGATCGCTGGTGAGGAAGTTGAGCGTGCCGCCCAGCGCCTCGTTCGAGCGCGAGGAGATATCGGCGGTGCCCTGGCTCACTTCCACCGTCTCCAGATCAAGGGTGTCGATGTAGCGGTTGGCCAGCGATCCACCGCCGTAGCCCGAACCACCGTTCGGCACGCCGTCGATGGTGGTGCCGATCTGCTGCGTATCGCGGTTGGTGACGAAGCCGCGCATGCTGATCTGCGTGCCCCACACCGACGAACCGGTGGCATCGGCCTCGCTGACCACCACGCCCGGCACTTCATTGAGCGCATCGTTGACGCTGCTCATCACCGTCTGCCGGTTCAGTGTTTCTGCGCGCACCGACGTCTTGGCGTAGCTGGTGGCCTGGCCGATCACCTGCACCTGGTCGAGGGTGCGGGCATCGCTGCTGCGCGCTTCGGCCGTCTCGCCCTGCGGTGCTTCGGCCAGGGCGTCCAGTGCGGGGGCGATCAGCAGGGCAAGCAGCGAAACACGGGGAAAGCGCGCAATCGTTCGCATCGATACCGGACCTTGAAGGGAGAGAAGCCCCCGAGTGTCGGCAGCACCAATGACATCGACATGACGTAGAGATGCAGGAACCGTGTTGTGTGACGGCCGGCACCTGCTGCCTGCTTCAGTACCGCGCGTCCTTGGGTTTCGGGTCGCGCGGCCAGTCCTTGCCCTTGTTGGCGAAGTCCGGCCGCGGCTGGTTGATGAAATAGCCGGCGATGTCCACCGCGTCCTGGTCGGGCATCACCTGCTGTCCCAGTGGCGGCTCGCGGGTCACCGCCGGCGGCATGTTGTGCTTGACGAAGCCGGCGGCCTTGTACAAGCGCGCCATGCCGGCGCCGATGTTGAAGCTGTGGTCGCCCCATAGTGGCGGGAAGGCGATGTCACCGCTGGCGTCGCGCCGTCCTTCGCCGTTGTCGCCATGGCACGCGGCACACTGCACGGCGTACAGCGCTTGGCCACGGATCGGGTCCGGGGTGAGCGTGCTGTCGATCGGCCCCTCGCTCGGCGCGTCCACCTTTGCACCGCCGGGCACCGGACTACTCAGCCACGCCATGTAGTCGAGCATCGCGCGCATCTGCGGCGCGTCCTTCGGTAGCGGCTTGCCGTTCATCGAACGCTGCAGGCAGCCATTGATGCGCTCGGTCAGCCCGATCACCTTGCCCGGGCGCGGCATGTAGCGCGGATAGGCGCCGCCGCCGGTATTGAAGTAGTGATTGCCGAACGGCCGCTTGCCTTCGGCCATGTGGCACGAGTTGCAGTTCAGATCGTTGCCGACATTGTCCGGCAGCAGCCGTGCGGTCTCGTTGAGGATGCGGCGGCCGAGCATCACCGATTCGGCATTGCCGATCCCGGCGATCTCTTCGGCGCTGGGTGCGTGGTAGTGGCCGACCACCTTGCCCTGCGCATCGAGGATATCGATCGTGCTGGCCACAGCGGCATCCAGGTCCGGATACAGATGACGGTAGGCGAGGGTACCGGCGCCGGCCAGCACCACGAGGCTGATCGCACTGCCGATCAGCAGGCGGGAACGCGTGCGCGAACGCTTCATTGTGCGGTCTCCTGCGGAACGTAGTGCACCGGCTTGTCGCGCACCACCCGGCGCATGCGCGCGACGTCGACCTCGCTCACCGCGCTGGCCTGGTTGCCCCAGCTGCTGCGGATGAAGGTCAGGATCTGTGCCAGCTGCGCGTTCGGCAGCTGCTCGAAGCCTGGCATGGTGAAGGCCATGCGGTCATGCGGGGTATGCGGCGTGCGGCCGCCGATCAAGGTCACCTGCACCAGCGAACTGGGGTCATCGGCGAACACGATCGAGTTGCCGGCCAGCGCCGGATAGACGCGGGGCATGCCGCGCCCGTCGGCACGGTGGCAGGCCTGGCAGTGCTCCGCATAGGCCAGCGAACCGGCAACACGGTAGTCGCCGCTGCGCAGTGCAGCGGTGGTGGTGTCGGTACCGGGGGACCACTGCGCACTGCGGCCCTCACGCGCCGGCAGCTGTTTCAGGTAGCGGGCCATGGCCAGCAGGTCGGCGTCGGACAGGTACTGCGTGCTGTGCTCGACCACGTCGGCCATGCCACCGAAGGCCGCCGATCGATCTGTGCGGCCGGTGCGCAGGAAGTCGACGATCTCGCCCTCGCTCCAGCTGGCCAGGCCGGTCGATTCATTGCGCAGGTTCTTCGCATACCAGCCTTCCAGCACCGAACCGGACAGGAACTGGCGGCTGCCATCGTCGGCCATGGCCTTTTCCTGGAAGGCCAGGCCGCGTGGCGTATGGCAGGCACCGCAATGGGCCAGGCCTTCAACCAGTTCAGCGCCGCGCTGCTGGCCGGCATCCAGTTTCGGATCCGGGCTGAAGCTGCGTGGGCGCGCGAACAGCAGCTGCCACCAGGCCAATGGCCAGCGCATGTTGGCCGGCCACGGGATGGTGCTGTCGGCGTTGTCCTGTTTCACCGGTTGCACCGAGCCCATGAAGTAGGCGTACAACGCCTTGACCTCGGCATCGCTGGCGATTACATACGAGGCGTACGGCATGGCCGGATACAACGGCTGGCCATCGTGGCGGATGCCACGGCGCACCGCGCGCTCGAAGTCGGCGTAGTCGTAGGCGCCAATGCCGGTGTCCGGATCGGGCGTGATGTTGGTCGAGTAGATCGTGCCCATCGGCGTCTGCATGCCGAGGCCACCGGCGAACGGCTTGCCGCCGGGCGCGGTGTGGCAGGCCGCGCAGTCGGCCGCGCGCGACAGGTACTGTCCCTGCGTGATCAGCGCCGGATCGTGGATGTCGACCTGCGCCGTCTGTCGCGGTGCGAACCAGTAGGGCGTGGTGCGGGCGATGCCGTAGGCGGCGGCCAGCGTGGCGGCCAGGGCAATGGCGAGCTTGAACGAGGTGCGCATGGCGGCACTGTGGGCAATCCCGCACGCGCGTTCATTGATCCGGATCAATGACTGAACGGATACAGCTTTTACACCAAGCTGAATCGTTCCTGCGTTGTCATCAAGCCGTCATCCACGCGCGATAGATGGCCCACGCGCGCGTCGCTAACCTGCCACGCTGTCGCACCTTTTCCCCGATTGCCCATGAAGCGCCTGCTGCTGTTGTTGCTGGCGTGCGCCGGCCTGTGGCTGGCTGCATGCTCGTCCTCGATCAATGCCTCGTCCACCTCGCTCGCCGATCGGCTGATCGCGCCGGGTGGCGTATCGACCCTGCTCGATCGTCCGCGCATTGCCGCGGCCATTGCCGAACTGCCCAATCGCCACGGCTTCGCGCCGGGCCGCGATGGCGTGCCGATCTTCTGGCGTGTGTTCGATCCTGGCGATTACGGCGCGCGTTATCACTACCTGCCGCAGCGCCACGAGAACGGCCTACCGCTGGATACCGGCCTGAGCCTGGCAGTACCGCGACCGTTCCGCGCGCAGGCACCGCGCGGCACCGTGGTGCTGCTGCACGGCTGGATGATGAATGGTGATTCGATGCTGCCGTGGTCGTTGCAGCTGGCCGAATCCGGCTACCGCGTGGTCACGCTCGACCTGCGCAACCATGGACAGTCCGGTACTGGGCCGTCGGGCTATGGCACCTATGAATCCGACGATGTGGTGGATGTAATCGGCGAGCTGCGCGCACGTGGTGAAGTAACCGGCCCGCTGTACCTGTTCGGCGTGTCCTACGGCGCCGCCACAGCGGTATTCACCGCCGACAAGCTCGGCGACCAGGTGGAAGGCGTGGTGGCGATGGAATCGTTCGCCAATGCCGGTGTAGCGATCCGCACGATGATCCCGCACCTGATGGGACTGCAGCCGGAAGGCCTGAAGGCGCAGGCGGTGGCGTCGTACGCGCGCTGGCGCTACGGCGGCCAGGACATCAACCAGGTAATCGCCGCCGCCAGCCGCCGCATCGACGTCGATCTGGACCGCGTGGATGTAGCGCGTGCGCTGGCCGATACCCGCGCCTGCGTGCTGCTGCTGCACGGGCAGGGCGATCAGCACATACCCGTCAGCCAGGGCCGCGAGCTGGCCCAGGCCAATCCGCGCGCCCACTACATCGAGATGCGCGGCGAGGACCACATCACCCTGCCGCTGCGGCTGGACCTGCTGGCTGGCGTGGTCGACGACTGGATGGCGCGCGACGAGCACCACCCGAAGAGCGCCTGCCCGGCACCGCAACTGCCGGCCCAGGCCGAGTGGCTGACGCGTAGCTGAGAAAAGGGGACGGAGGGGATCAAGTGGTTTCCCGCACACCAAGGCAGGAAACGACTTGATCCCCTCCGTCCCCTTTTTCTGTCAGGCCACCCGTCGTGCCAGTGCTCGCGCGGATGCGGCTACGCCCAGCAGCAGCGCGGCCACGCAAAGGAAGGCGAATCCGAGGCTGGTGCCGTGTGCCAGTGCACCGATCGCTGCCGGGCCGGCGAGGATGCCGGCGTAACCCAGCGTGGTCACCGCAGTGATGGCGATGCTCTCCGGCATCACCCGTTGCTGGCCGGCCATCGAGAACAGTGCCGGCACGATATTGGCGCAGCCCAGCCCGACCAGCACATAGCCCGCCAACGCCACCGGGAACGACGGTACCAGCGTGGCCAACGTGAACCCGGCTGCGGCGGTGATGCCGCCGAAGACCAGGGTGCGGGTGCGGCCGAGGCGCTCGACGATGCCGTCGCCGAACAGGCGCATCGCGGTCATCGCCAGCGTGAACAGCGCGAAGCCGGCGCCGGCCTGGTCACGCGGCACCTGCCGCACTTCGGCCAGGAACACCGCGCTCCAGTCCAGCATCGAGCCCTCGGCGAGGAACACCACGAAGGCCAGCACGCCGATGAACAGCACCACGCCGTGCGGCAGCGCCAGCAGTGGGCCTTCGTGCAGGATCCGTTGCGGTCGCCAGTGCGGCGCCGACAGCACCGCAACCAGCAGCAGTGCCGCCACCGACACCAGCGCGGCCAGCCACAGCGGTGTACCCAGGATCAGCAGGCCGGTCATGCAGCCGGCGCCGACGAAGCCACCGATGCTGTAGAAGGCGTGGAAGCCGGACATCATTGCGCGCCCGGCGTCGCGCTCGACCGCGACCGCCTGCATGTTCATCGCACAATCCAGCGCACCGACGCCGGCGCCGAACACGAACAGGGCCGCGCCCAGCGCCACCGGCGAGGGCGCCAGCACCAGCAAGGGCAGGGCGCACAGCATCATCGCGCAGGTGATCACCATCACCTGTCGGCAACCCAGCCGCCCGGTCAGCGCGCCCGCCAACGGCATCGCCAGCAGCGAGCCGAGCCCGAGGCACAGCAGCACGGCGCCAAGGCTGGCGTCGGACAGCCCGGCCTTGGCCTTGGCGTAGGGCACCATCGGCGCCCACGCGGCGGTGGCGAATCCGGGAATGAAGAAGGCGGCACGGGTGGCGTGCTGCTGGGCACGTGGGGATGAAGGCGTCATGCGCGATGCGAAGCTCCAGGGGACTTTTATGAAAACGTTTTCAGGCCGGATCGGCAAGTGCCATGCGTGACATCGGGCGACGCATACGATTGCAGTGACTCGATCGCGTCACCAGCGATTAACGTCGCCCACGGACAGTGGCTGCACGGTCGGCACCCCGCCGGCCGCTGCCGGAGATCCGTACATGAGCACGACACCGACCATCCTCCTCGTCCATGGATTCTGGGGCGGGGCCGCACACTGGGCCAAGGTGATCCTGGAACTGCATCGCAACGGCCACGACCGGGTGCAGGCGGTGGAATTGCCGCTCACGTCGCTGGCCGACGACGCAGGACGCACCCAGAAAATGATCCGGCAGATCGACGGTCCGGTGCTGCTGGTCGGCCACTCCTACGGCGGTGCGGTGATCAGCCAGGCCGGTAACGAGCCCAACGTGAAGGGCCTGGTCTACATCGCTGCCTTCGCGCCTGATGCCGGCGAGAGCCCGGGTGGCATCACCCAGCAGCACCTGCCGGAGGCGGCGCCGAATCTGGCACCGGACAGCGATGGCTACCTCTGGCTGCGTGCGGACAAGTTCCATGAGAGCTTCTGCCAGGACCTGAGTGCCGACGAGGGCCGGGTGATGGCGGTGACCCAGAAGGCGCCGCTGGCCAGCACTTTCGGCGACACGGTCAGCGATCCGGCGTGGAAGCACCGGCCGAGCTGGTACCAGCTGTCCCGCCACGACCGCATGATCGCGCCGGAAAACCAGAAGGCCATGGCCGCAAGAATGCAGCCCAAGCGCCTGCTGGAGCTTGATGCCAGCCATGCCTCACTGGCCTCGCAGCCGAAGGAAGTGACCGCGCTGATCCTGGAGGCCTGCGCCGCCATCGGCGCCTGATCCCGCACCAGTACACCGCACGACAGCCGGGGCGCAGGGGAGTACACTCCTGCGCCTGCGGCCATCCGGCCGCGTCCCTCTCTTCCCTCCAGCCGCCGCCAGAGGATCCCACCCTATCGTGGAGGTCCCGCCGTGCTGTCTGTGCCTGTCCGTTTTCCGCGCTTGTTTCCGCGTCGCCTGCCGCTGCCGCATGCACTGGCTCAAGGCCTGCTACTGCTTGCACTGAGCAGCGGCACCGCTGCTGCCCAGTCCACCCAGGACGAGGACAAGGCCAAACCGGCACCCGCCTCGCAGACCCTGCAGACCGTGCAGGTCACCGCCAACCTGCTCGGTACCATCACCGAGGGCAGCGGCGCCTACACGCCCGGCACCATCGCCACCGCCACCCGCCTGGTGCTGACGCCGCGACAGACGCCACAGACCATCAGCGTGATCACCCGCGCACAGATGGATGACTTCGGCCTGCACGGCATCGATGACGTGATGCGGGTGACCCCCGGCATCAGCATCGTCACCTACGACAGCGAACGCACCGAGTACTACGCGCGTGGTTTCGCGATCCAGAACTTCCAGTACGACGGTATTCCGATGTCGCGTGACTCGGCCTACTCGGCGGGCAACACGCTCAGTGATACCGCGATCTATGACCGCATCGAAGTGCTCAAGGGCGCGACCGGCCTGTTGACCGGCATGGGTGATCCGGGCGCGACCATCAACCTGGTGCGCAAGAAGCCGGGCAAGGACTTCGCCGGCAGTGCCTCACTGGGTGTCGGCCGCTGGGATGACTACCGCGCCGAGCTCGATGTCGGTGGTCCGCTGACTGCCGATGGCCGCGTGCGTGGCCGAGCCGTGGGGGCCTGGGAAGACAAGCACTCCAACCTGGACAACTACCAGCGCACCAGCAAGGTCGGCTATGCCGTGCTGGAAGCCGATCTGGGCGAACGCACGCTGCTGTCGGTCGGTGGCGACGTGATGGACAGCGACCCGAAGGGCTCGACGTGGGGCGGCATTCCGCTGCTGGACAGCGCCGGCAACTTCAACCGCATGCCGCGCTCGTTCAACAATGGTGCGCAATGGGCCGGCTGGCGCCAGTACGTGCGTACCGGTTTCGCTACGTTGGAGCACACCTTCGCCAACGATTGGATCGCCAAGCTGCAGTTCAACCACCAGGTCAACGGCTATGACGCCGCACTGGCCGGTGCCGCCGCCGGCAATCCCGATCCGTTGACCGGCGAGGGCGTCAGCCTGTGGCTCGGCAAGTACGTCGGCAAGACCGTCAGCAATGCCGCCGACTTCTACGTGAGCGGGCATTTCGGCCTGTTCGGGCGTGAGCATGAGCTGGTGGTTGGCGGCAGTGCCTCGCGCAAGCGCTGGACCAATACCGGCTACGGCCCGCAGGCGGGGTTCCCGGATACGGTGCCGGACTACCGCAGCTGGAATGGCGACATTGCCGAGCCGCAATGGCAGCGCAGCTACGACAACAATGAAGTGACCCGTGAGAACGGCCTGTACGTGGTCGGCCGCTTCGACGTGGCCGATCCGTTGAAGCTGATCGTCGGCAGCCGCCTGGCCAGCTACCGTTCGCCGGACACGCGCGAGACCGGCGTCTATGTGCCGTATGCCGGCGTGGTCTACGACCTCGGCGAGCACTATTCGGTGTACGCCAGCTACAGCACCATCTTCAAGCCGCACAGCGAGCGCGACGAGCAGGGCAAAGCACTGGATCCGCTGGAAGGCCGCAGCTACGAGATGGGGCTGAAGGCCGAGTTCTTCGATGGACGCCTCAATGCCAGCGCGGCGCTTTTCCAGCTTGATCAGGACAACTTCGCCCAGCCCACCGGCGGCAAGACGCCGGATGGCCAGGATGCCTACCGCGCGTTGATGGGCGTGCGTACCAAGGGCTATGAGCTTGAAATGTCGGGTCAGCTGGCCGAGGGCTGGCAGGTGCAGGGTGGGTTCTCCCACAAGATCGCCCGCCAGGCGGGAACCAAGGTGACCACGCTGGAACCGGAGAACCAGTTCAGCCTGCACACCAGCTACCGCCTGCGCGGTGCCTGGCAGGGGCTCACGCTGGGCGGTGGCGCGCGCTGGCAGGATTCCACGTTTGGCGAGATCACCAACCCGGCCACCAGCGCGCAGGTCGTGCATCGCACCCAGCCGTACTGGCTGCTCGATGCGATGGCGCGCTACCAGTTCAACGATCGCCTGTCGGCCACGGTCAACGTCAACAACCTGCTCGACAAGCGGTACTACACGATCTTCAACTGGTACAGCACCTACACCTGGGGTGAGCCGCGCAATGTGCGGCTGACCTTGAACTACAGGTTCTGACACGGGTTCTGTAGAGCCGAGCCCACGCTCGGCTGCGGTTTGACAACCAGCCGAGCGTGGGCTCGCCTCTACAAGTACGCCCGCGATGCTGGATGGCATCGCGGGCGTCGTCGTTACAGCGGCAGGTCGAACACCAGCACTTCGGCATCGTTGCCGTTTTCCAGCGTCAATTGGGCTTCGTCGCTGACCTGCAGTGCATCGCCGGCTTCCAGGGTGATGCCGTTGACCTGCAGCTGGCCACGCGCCACCTGCACATAGGCGCCACGGCCGTTGCCGAGCGCATGGTGCAGCTTCTGGCCGCCATCGAGGATGGTGGCGAAGATGCGGGTATCCTGGTGGATGCGCAGCGAACCGTCGGCACCGTCCGGCGAGGCGATCAGGCGCAGCTGGCCGCGCTTGGTCTCCGGCGCGAAGTGGGTCTCCTCGTAGGACGGCGTGATGTTCTCGGTGTCCGGGAAGATCCAGATCTGCAGGAAGTGCACGGTCTCGTCGGCCGAGTGGTTGAATTCGCTGTGGGTGACGCCGCTGCCGGCGCTCATGCGCTGCACGTCGCCATAGCGCAGCACCGAACCGGTGCCCATCGAGTCCTTGTGTTCCAGCGCACCGCCCAGCACGTAGGAGATGATCTCCATGTTGCTGTGGCCGTGGGTGCCGAAGCCCTGGCCGCCGATCACCTTGTCTTCGTTGATCACCCGCAGCGGGCCGAAGCTGACGTAGCGCGGGTCGTAGTAGTTGGCGAAGGAGAAGGTATGGCGCGAGGACAGCCAGCCATGCTCGGCCAGGCCACGGGTAGCGCTCTTGCGGATCTGCAGCATGATGGAATCTCCTTGTTCGATGGTTTCGATGGGGCGGGGTGGGCCGGTAGCCGCTGTGTTTCCCCGTTGGAGAGAAGTATCCGCTTGCGCCCTGGGTTTGAAAAACGGATAGTTTTGACAGCCATCATCGAAAAATCCGAATGCTCAAGCTCAGCCTCGATGCCCTGCAGATCCTGGATGCCATCGACCGCCGCGGCTCCTTTGCCGGCGCCGGCAAGGCTCTGCACAAGGTGCCCTCGACCATTTCCTACACCGTTGCCAAGCTGGAGGAGGACCTGGGCGTGCAGCTGTTCGACCGGGTTGGCCCGCGCGCCGAGCCGACCGACGCTGGCCGCGCCCTGCTGGACGAGGGCCGTCACCTGTTGCGCGCGGCCCGCGAGCTGGAACTGCGGGTGCGCCGGGTGGCGTCGGGCTGGGAGACCGAGCTGACGCTGGCGGTGGACTCGGTGTTTCCGACCTGGCTGCTCGGCCCGGACATCGCCGCGTTTCGTGAGGCCGAGGCACCGACCCGGCTGCGGTTGATCGGCGAGGCCCTATCCGGCACCTGGGAGGCCCTGCTGGACCGCCGCGCCGACCTGCTGGTCGGCGCGCCGGGCGAGGGCCCCAGCGGCGGTGGCTACGTGGTCGAGCCGCTGGGCACGGTGGAGTTCGTGTTCGCGGTCGTGCCCGATCATCCGTTGGCTGCAGTGCCGGGTGTGCTGGGTCGCGAGCACCTGGTCGAGCACTGCGCGATCGCGGTCTCGGATTCGGCGCGACGGCTGCTGCCGCGCACGGTGGGCCTGTTGATGGGGCAGGAGATGCTGACGGTGCCTGACATGGCCAGCAAGCTGAAACTGCAGTGCGAAGGCGTGGGCTTCGGTTTCCTGCCCGAGCCGTGCGCGCGCGCCGCGGTCGCGCGCGGCCAACTGGTGATCCGTGAGGTGGAGGAGCACAAGCCGGAAGAAACCTTCTGGCTGGCCTGGCGCACCGGCGAGGACGGCGCCGCGTTGCGCTGGTGGCGCGAGCGCCTGCGCAGGCCGGAGCTGCTGTCGCAGTGGTGGCAGGCAATGGCACGGGGGTAGGGGTACGGCAGGGCTGCGCCCTGCACCCGCCGAAGCAACAGCCATAGCCGAAGCCGAAGCCGAAGCAAAAGCTGGTTTCCTGAGGGATGGCGGGGTGGGTCCGGTTGCGGGG
>NZ_JAOCEW010000035.1:0-49494 GCF_029841665.1 Stenotrophomonas sp. GD03819 | reverse complement strand
GCCGAGCATCTGCAGCAGCTGCACCAGGATCAGCAGCAGGACCACGGTGACCAGGGCCACATCGGTGTGCGAGCGCTGGTAGCCGTCGCGGAAGGCCAGGTCGCCAAGGCCACCGGAGCCGATCGCACCGCCCATCGCGGTGAAACCAATCAGCGCTACCGTGGTGACCGTCGCACCGGCAATCAGGCCGGGGCGCGCTTCGGGCAGCAGCACGCGGGTGACCAGCTGCCAGGTGGTGGCACCCATCGCCTGGGTCGCCTCGATCACGCCCCGGTCGACTTCACGCAGCGCGGTCTCGACCAGGCGCGCATAGAACGGTGCAGCACCGATCACCAGCGGCACGATCGCACCGCGTACACCCAGCGACGTCCCCATCAGGAACAGCGTGACCGGAATCAGCACGATCATCAGGATGATGAAAGGCACCGAGCGCAGCAGGTTCACCACCAGCGCCAGCACGCCATAGGCGAACGGCCGGCGCTTCATCTGCGGCGCGCCGAACAGATACAGCAGCACGCCCAGGGGCAGGCCGATGGCCAGGGTCAGCGGCAGCGAACCGAGCAGCATCAGCAGGGTGTCGATGGTGGCCTGGCCGATGTCGGCCCACTTGCCCGCATCCAGGTGACGGAAGAAGCCGCCGGCAGTAGCGATGATCATCGACGCAGCTCCTCAACATGCACGCCGGCGGCCACGAACGCGGCCTGCGCGGCGGACTGGTCGCCGCCCACCAGGGCGACCACCAGCTGGCCATACGGGGTGTCCTTGATCCGGTCGATACGGCCGGACAGGATGTTGTAGTCGACCCCGGTCTGGCGCGCGACGCTGCCAAGCAGGGGTTCGTAGGTGTCGCCGCCGAGGAAGGTCAGGCGCACGATGCGGCCGCCGACCACGTCGAAATCGCGGTGCAGCGCGCCCTCGTCCACATGCTCCGATTCACTGACGAAACGGCGCGTGGTCGGGTGCTGCGGGTGCAGGAACACGCGGGTGACCGGCCCGGTCTCGACCATCTGGCCGGCGTCGAGCACGGCCACGCGGTCGCACACACGGCGGATCACATCCATCTCGTGGGTGATCAGCACGATGGTCAGGCCCAGCTCGCGATTGATCTTCGACAGCAGCGACAGCACCGAGGCCGTGGTCTGCGGGTCGAGCGCACTGGTCGCCTCATCGCACAGCAGGATCTGCGGGCGGGTCGCCAGCGCGCGGGCGATGCCGACGCGCTGCTTCTGGCCACCGGACAGCTGCGCCGGGTACTTCTGCGCGTGCGCCTCCAGGCCCACGGTCTGCAGCAACTCGGCCACGCGCGCGTCGATCTCCGCCTTCGGCGTGCCGGCCAGCTCCAGCGGGAAGGCGACATTGCCGGCCACCGTGCGCGAGGACAGCAGGTTGAAGTGCTGGAAGATCATGCCGATGCGCCGGCGCAGTGCGCGCAGGCCGTCCGCATCCAGTGCGGTGACATCCTCGCCACCGATCAGCAGGCGACCACCGCTGGGCTCTTCCAGGCGGTTGATCATGCGGATCAGGGTCGACTTGCCGGCGCCGGAATGGCCGATGATGCCGAAGACCTCACCGGCCTCGATGGTCAGGTCCAACGGTTGCAGCGCGCTGACTTCGCGGCCGGCAACGGCATAGGATTTGTGCAGGCGCTGGAACTCGATCACGGGCGTGGCTCACCGGCTGGGTGACGGAAGGGGGCGTGCAGCCTACCAGCGCAGGCGGTCGCGCGCCCGCGCCATGGGCCAGAATGTTATTCCTTTTGGTTCTAAGTCGCCCGCGCCGACGCATTGGCTGGGGTTAGGGCCCCTGTGAGGACCCGACCCCGGGGTCGGATCCTGGCCCAACCGGCTCAGGGGTGATCCAGCGGCTTCGGCGGCTCCTGCCGGTTCACCCGCTCGCGGTGCAGCAGGTACAGCCCCGAAGCCACGATGATCGCCGCGCCCACCCAGGTATAGCCATCAGGCAGCTGGCCCCAGAAGGCCAGGTCCCAGCCAATCACCCAGACCAGCCCGCTGTACTCCAGCGGCGCGATCATCGAGGCCTCGCCCAGCTGGAAGGCCTTGGTCAGGGCGATCTGGCCCAGTGCCCCGGCCAGTCCCATGCCGGCGATCAGCGGGGCATGTGCCAGCTGCAGCGGCACCCAACCGGGAATGGACAGCAGCCCGGCACCGATGGCCATGATCACCAGGAACCAGACCACCATCGACTGCGAGGTATCGGTGCGGGTCAGCAGGCTGACCGTGATCGCTGCCACGGCATAGGCGGTGGCCGCAGCAAGCACCATCAGCCCCGGTACCGAGATGAAGCCATCCACGCCCGGCCGCAGCACCACCAGCACGCCCACCAGGCCGATGCCGATGGCAACCCAGCGCCGCGGCCCGACCCGTTCACCGAGCAGCGGCACCGAGAGTGCAGCGATCAACAACGGGGCGACGAAATAGATGGTGTAGGCGGTGGACAGCGGCAGGTCGCGCAGGGCGAACACGAAGCAGCCGATCATCGCCATGCCCAGCCCGCCACGCAGCAGGTGCAGGCCCCAGCGGCGCGGGATCAGCGAGCGCGGGCCGGCGCTGACCAGCACCCACACCAGCACGAACGGCAACGAGGCCGCACCACGCAGGAAAGTCACTTCCAGCGTGGGATAGCTGGCCGACAGCTGCTTCATGCCAGCGTCCATCAGCGAGAAACAGGCGACCGCCGCGACCATCCAGGCCACCGCGCGCGAAGGGGAGCGTTGCACGTTCATGGCCCATTATCGCCGACCGCGCGCCCCGCCGGGCGCCGGGCATGGGCGCCGCGATAGAATGGCAGCCACTGAATTCCGCGGAGCCCGCCCATGCCTTCCTTCGACGTCGTGTCCGAAGTCGACACCCACGAGCTGACCAACGCCATCGACCAGGCCAACCGCGAACTGGCCACCCGCTTCGACTTCAAGGGCGTGGACGCCAAGTTCGAGCGCGATGGCGATGTCATCAACCAGACTGCGCCGACCGAGTTCCAGCTCAAGCAGATGAACGACATCCTGCGTGCCCGCCTGGCCGCGCGCGGTATCGATGTGCTCAGCCTGGAGTTCGGCGACATCGAGACCAACCTGGCCCAGGCCCGGCAGAAGATCACCGTCAAGCAGGGCATCGAGCAGAAGATCGCCAAGAAGATCGCTGCCGCGCTGAAGGAAGCCAAGCTGAAGGTCGAAAGCCAGATCAACGGCGACAAGCTGCGCGTGCAGGGCAAGAAGCGCGACGACCTGCAGGACGCCATTGCCGTACTCAAGGCAGGCAAGTTCGAGCTGCCGCTGCAGTTCAACAATTTCCGCGATTGATCTGCCCGCCGGGCATGGCCCGGCGGACTGCAACGTCAACCGCGCAGCAGCTTGTACAGCGTAGTGCGCGAGATGCCCAGCTGGCGAGCGGCCAGGCTCAGATTGCCGTCCGCCGCCTGCGCCGCACGGCGCGCCGCTTCACGCTGCTGATCACGCAGCAGCGGTGTATTCATCGTCGCCGCTGGAGGGCTTTGCGCGCTGCGGCCAGCGACCTTGCGCGGCGCCTGCAGGTGCTGCAGGTAAACCGCACTGCCCTCGCCTACCCGCACCCGATGCGGCGCCCCGGGTTGCAGCAGGCGCCGCCGCTGCGCGGCACTGGCGCCGGCAAACACGCTTTCCAGGTTCAACAACGGCAATGGCCCCCGACGCGGCAGGCCCAGCAGGCGCCGCGCAACACGGTTGGCCGCGCGCAGCTGGCCATCCTCCTGCACCGCCAGCAGCCCCTGCAATGGCGACGCCAGCCAGCGCGGATCATGCTGCAGCGCCAGCAGGTGCACGTCGGCAAGCGCGTGGAACAACCGGTTCTCGCTGGCCAGCGCGGCCTGCCGGAAGTAGCCCTGCAGCAACGAGGGATCGCGCTCACCCAGGCCGGTGATATCGATCACCCCGCATACCTGCCCCTCAAGATCATGCAGCGGCTCGCTGAGGCAGAACACCGGCGCAAAGCGCTGCAGGTAGTGCTCGTTGCCGCGTACCAGCGCCGGCACATCGTCAGCCAGGCTCACCGCCGGGGCGGTAGTACCGATCTCCGTCTCCCCCAGTCGCCGACCGACCTGGATCGGTCGCAGCAGGGGCGCATCTTCCAGGCCATGGGCCTGTTGCGCGATCACCACGCCTTCGCGATTGGCGCAGAACATCGTCCAGCCACGCCCACCAAAGGCGGCCCACAACTGTTCCAGCTCCGGCCGCACGCAGCGCGCCAGCCGGCGGTCGCCGGGATCGGAAAGATGCCGGCCATCGCCGAGCAACGGACGGTAGTCCGGCTCCTGCCCGGGCAACAGGCCTGCCGCGCGTGAACGCAGCCATGACTGCTGCAGTGGGAGCGGCAACACGCCCAGTGAACCCGCATCGCCCTCGGCAAAAGCGGCACGTGCCGCCACCAACTGCTGTTGCCCGACTGTCGTGGCCATCATGGACGCAGCGTACACCCGCCAGCGGCAACGCCACGTTACGTTCCGACAACGGAATGTTTCCGCCAACGGTTCAAACACGGGGTCAGAGGCGTTTTCCTTTGGAAAACGGATCCGACCCCGTGCCGACCAACAGCGGCGGGAACCTGTCGAAGGCGGGGTGGGTCCGGTTGCGGGGGTGTCAGCCGCATGGATGCGGCTGCCAAGCCCCCAGGGAAGGGTTTACGGCGTCCCCCGCAACCGGGCCCACCCCGCCATCCCACGGAATGCCCGCTTTTGCCGTTGCCGTGGACGTTGCTTCGGCGGGTGCAGGGCGCAGCCCTGCAAACCCTCCCCACCCTTACGCTGCGATGCGCAGGATCGGCTTGAGCGTGATTCCCTTCGTACTGTCCTCCGCCGCCTGGTTGATCTGTTCCAGCGGGTAGAACTTCACCAGCTTGTCGAACGGGAAGCGGCCCTGCAGGAACAGCGTGACCAGCTGCGGAATGAACACCTGCGGCACGCTGTCGCCTTCCACGATGCCGCGGATGCTGCGACCACCGAGCAGCAGGTTGTTCACATCGAAACTGGCGGTGGTGCCCAGCTTCGGTGCGCCGACCACGCCCATCATGCCCAAGCCGCCCAGCGCCTCGATACCCGCCGACAGCACCTCGGGGCGACCGGTCGATTCCAGCGCGAAGTCCGCACCACCGCCGGTGATCGCGCGTACGGCCTCGATCACGTCGGTCTCGCGGCTGTTCACCACGTGGGTGGCGCCCAGTTCCAGCGCGAGCTCCAGCCGCGAGGGCACTACGTCGATGGCGATGATGGTGGTGGCACCGGCCACCTTCGCCGCCATCACCGCACTCAGGCCCACCGCGCCGGCACCGTAGCTGGCGAAACTGCTGCCCGAGCGCACCTGCAGCGAATTGAGCACCGCACCGGCACCGGTCTGGATGCCGCAGCCCAGCGGGCCCAGCAGTTCCAGCGGCGCATCGTCGGGTACCTTGATCGCGTTGATCTCGCGCGCGATGGCGAAGGTGGCAAACGAAGACTGCGCGAAGAAATGGTCGTGCAGCGGCTGCCCCTGCGCATCGGTGATCGCGGTATGGCCGTGGCCATCGTCGCCACCAAAGTTCAGCGCAAAGAAGTCCTTGCAGTAGGCACCGTGGCCGCCCCGGCAGGGATTGCAGTGACCGCAGGCGCCATAGGTCAGCACCACATGGTCGCCCACCTTGAGGTCGCGCACGTTCGGGCCCACCGCCTCAACGATGCCAGCCCCCTCATGGCCGAGCACTGCCGGCAGCGGCACCGGGTAGTACTGGTCGCGCACGATCAGGTCGGTGTGGCACAGGCCCGTCGCCACCACCTTCACCAATACCTCGTCGTCCTGTGGGCCACGCAGCCGGGCCTGCTCGATGACGAAGGGCTGTTCTTTGCCGCGGACCACGGCGGCGGTGATCTCGTGGGTTGTGGTCTTGTCGTTCATCGTGATGGCTCCTTCAATCAGATCGGGTAAGCGGGCGCTTCGCCCTTGACGGTCAACCACTGCCACTGGGTGAACTCTTCCCCGTTGGCGGGGCCACCGATGCTGGTGCCGTTGCCGGACGCACCGACGCCGCCGAACGGGTTGATCACTTCGTCGTTCACGGTCTGGTCGTTGATATGCAGCAGGCCGGTGCGCAGGCGCTCACCGAGTTTCAGCGCGCGCCCGACATTGCTGGACACGATGGCCATCGACAGCCCGTACTCGCTGTCGTTGGCCAGGCGCACGGCATCCTCGTCATCGTCGAACGGCACCACCACCGCCACCGGTGCGAAGATCTCCTCGTTGAACGCCGGATTGTCGGCAGAGACGTTGCCAAGCACGGTCGGTGCGAAGAACAGATCGCGATGGGTACCGCCCGCCTCCAGCGAGGCACCGGCCTGCACCGCCAGTTCGACCACGCGCGTGGCGTGGTCACGCTGGCCAGCATTGATCAGCGGGCCGATCGCCACGTCTTCGCGCGCCGGGTCGCCCACCTTCAGCGAATTGGCCTTGGCCACCAGCTTCTGCAGGAACGCAGCATGGATCTTCCGATGCACCAGCACGCGGCCAGTCGCCATGCAGATCTGGCCCTGGTGCAGATAGACACCCCACGCGGTGTTGGCCACCGCCAGGTCGAGGTCGGCATCGTCGAGAATGATCAGCGAGTTCTTGCCGCCCAGCTCCAGCGAGACCTTCTTCAGGTGCCTGCCCGCCGCTTCGCCGACCTTGCGTCCAGCGGCGGTGGAACCGGTGAACTGGATCATCGCCACGTGCGGGTCACTGGTCAGTGCGGCCCCGGCCGCGCCATCGCCGGGCAGCATGTGCAGCACCCCCGCCGGCAGCCCGGCCAGTTCGAACAGGCGTGCGATGACCGCGCCACCACACACCGCCGTGCGCGGGTCCGGCTTGAGCACCACGGCATTGCCCAGCGCGATGGCCGGCGCCGCCGCGCGCATGGCCAGGTAAAGCGGGAAGTTGAAGGGCGAGATGACGCCGACCACGCCCAGCGGCCGGCGTCGCGCCAGGTTCAGCCGACCCGGCTCGGAGGGCAGGATCTCGCCGGTGCTGCGCGACGGTAGCGCCGCAGCTTCGTGCAGCGCCTTGATCGTCACCTTCGCTTCGAAGCCGGCCTTGAGCCGTGTCGAGCCGCTTTCGCGCACCAGCCACTCCACAAGGGTGTCGATGTGTTCCTCGGCCAGGCGTGCCGCGTTGCGCAGCACCTCCGCGCGCTGCTCGTAAGGCGCTGACGCCCACGCCTGTTGCGCCTGTGCAGCGGCCGCCGCCGAACGCGCTACCTGCGCCGGGTCGGCCAGGCCGATTTCGCCGAGGGTGTTGCCAGTGGCCGGCTCGATCACCGGCTGCCGTTGCTCGGCCGCCTGCCAGTGACCATCGAAGAAGGCGCCGGCCCAAAGGGCATCCGGCAGCCACGGAGAAGATGCAGTCATGGGTGTCCTCCTGTGTCGTGCGTCCATTCCACGCCCGCCGTCCGCGACAGGCAATCGGCCATCCAGCGGTCGCCCGCAAGGGCTTGAATCGGCGGGAATTTCCAGCATGGCGACTGTCCAGTTCCTGCACAGTGAACAGCGCGGCAGCGGCACACTGCCTACAATGTCCGCCCCGCCAGCCGACGTGCCCGCCATGACCGACACCCACCTGCCCACCGATGACCCGATCGCCGCCACCCGCCTGTGGCTGGAGCGCATCGTCATCGGCCTGAACCTGTGCCCGTTCGCCAAGGCGGTGTACGTGAAGGACCAGGTCCGTTTCGTGCTCAGTGATGCGACCACGCCCGAAGCGCTGGTCGAACAGCTGGCCGAGGAGCTGGTGCTGCTGCGCGATACGCCGGCCGAGCAGATCGACACGACGCTGATCGTGCATCCGCAGGTGCTGACCGACTTCCTCGACTACAACGATTTCCTCGACAACGCCGACGCGGCAATCGAAGCGCTGGACCTGCAGGGCATCCTGCAGGTGGCGAGCTTCCATCCGGACTACCAGTTTGAAGGCGTGGCCGCCAACGACGCCAGCAACTACACCAACCGTGCGCCCTTCCCCACCCTGCACCTGCTGCGCGAGGACAGCGTGGCACGCGCGGTGGACGTCTATCCGGACCCGGACGTGATCGTCGAGCGCAACATCCAGACCCTGGACCGCATCGGCGTGGACGGCTGGCATCGCCGCCTGCGTGGCGACGACCTGTCATGAGCCGCGTGCCGCCGATTGCCGCATGGCCGGTCGCGCCGCTGTCGGGCAAGGTGGCGCTGATCACCGGCGGCGCCAACGGCATCGGCCGCGGCATCGCCCAGGCCGTGCTCGGTGCCGGGGGCCGCGTGCTGATCGGCGACCTGGACATGGAGGCCGGCGAGGCGTGCCTGGCGGAATGGCAGCGCGGTGATGACGCCGCGTTCCAGCACCTGGACATCACCGACGAAGCCAGCGTGCGCGACTTCATCGCCGTGGCGCTGCAGCGTTTCGGCCGCATCGACGGACTGGTCAACAACGCGGGCATCGCCGGCCCGCACGGCACGCGGCTGCAGGACATGGCGTGGGATGAGTGGCAGCGCCGGCTGTCCTCGCTGCACGGCGCGTTCCTGTGCAGCAAGCATGCATTGCCCGCGCTGACCGCCAGCGCTGCCGGTGCGATCATCAACATCGCCTCCACCCGCGCCTGGCAATCCGAAGCACATAGCGAAGCCTATGCCGCGGCCAAGGGCGGACTGGTGGCCTTTACCCATGCGCTGGCGATCAGCAGCGGCCCGGCGGTGCGGGTGAACAGCATCAGCCCTGGCTGGATCGGCACCACTGCGTGGCAGGCACCCTCACGGCGCCATGAGCCTGAGTACTCGGCCATCGACCATGCGCAGCACCCGGTCGGCCGGGTCGGCCAGCCCGAGGACATCGGCGCGCTGGCGGTGTACCTGCTGTCGTCACTGTCCGGCTTCACCACCGGCCAGGACTTCGTCGTCGACGGCGGCATGACCCGGAAGATGATCTACGCCGAATAAGCACCGCTTTCCGGTGGGCGCGGACCTTGGTCCGCACCATTGCCAGGAAGTGCCAACCAAGGTTGGCACCTACCAGAGCGGTTTACGCCATGCCCGAATGGCGCAGCAGCGCGTCGATCTGCGGTGCGCGGCCGCGGAAGGCCTTGAAGTTCTCCGCCGCCGGGCGGCTGCCACCCCGCGACAGGATCTCATCGCGGAAGCGTGCACCGGTTTCCGCGAGCGCCTGCGGCGCTTCCTCGAACGCGGCGTAGGCATCGGCGCTCAGCACCTCGGCCCACTTGTAGCTGTAGTAGCCGGCCGCATAGCCCCCCGCGAAGATGTGGCTGAACTGGTGCGGGAAGCGGTTCCAGGCCGGCGGATGGTTCACCGCTACCTCCGCGCGCACCCGATCAAGCAGCGCCAGCACGCTGTCCTGCGCCGGTTCGAACTGGCTGTGCAGCAGCATGTCGAACAGGCCGAACTCCAGCTGGCGCACGGTCGCCATGCCGCTATGGAAGTTGCGTGCAGCCAGCATGCGTTCGTACAGCGCGCGTGGCAGCGGCTCGCCACTGTCCACATGCGCGGTCATCGCCTGAAGGTGCTCCCATTCCCAGCAGAAGTTCTCCATGAACTGGCTCGGCAGCTCGACCGCGTCCCACTCCACGCCGTTGATGCCGGCCACGCCCAGCTCGCCGATGCGGGTCAGCAGCTGGTGCAGGCCATGGCCCATCTCATGGAACAGCGTGGTCACTTCGTTGTGGCTGAAGGTAGCCGGCTTGCCATTGGCACCGCGACCGAAGTTGCACACCAGGTAGACCAGCGGCGTCTGCACACTGCCGTCCGCGCGCACGCGGCGGTTGCGGCAATCATCCATCCACGCGCCACCGCGCTTGCCTTCGCGCGCGTACAGGTCCAGGTAGAACTGGCCAACCAGTGCGCCCTGCGCATCGACCAGACGGAAGAAGCGCACATCCTCGTGCCACACTGGCGCGCTGTCCTCCTGCACACGCAGGCCGTACAGCTGCTCGATCACCGAGAACAGGCCGCCCAGCACCTTCGGTTCGGTGAAATACTGCTTCACTTCCTGCTCGGAATAGCTGTAACGCGCCTGCTTCAGGCGATCGGCGGCGAACGCCAGGTCCCAGGCCTGCAGCTGCCCGATACCCAGTTGCTCGCGCGCGAACTGCTCCAGCTCGGCACGGTCCTTGGCCGCGAACGGTTTGGCGCGCGCGGCGAGGTCACGCAGGAAACCGAGCACTTCGGCCGGGTCCTGCGCCATCTTGGTCGCCACCGAATAATCACCATACGAACCGAAGCCGAGCAGCGCGGCCAGTTCCGCGCGCAGGGCCAGGATGCGGTCGATGTTGCCGCTGTTGTCCAGCGCGTCGTCGCCGAATTCGGACGCACGCTGCGCACTGGCGCGGTACAGGATCTCGCGCAGGTCGCGGTCCTCGCCCCAGGTCTGCACCGGCAGGTAGCACGGCATCTGCAGGGTCAGTTTCCAGCCGGCCTTGCCATCCTTCTGTGCTGCGGCATGCGCGGCGGCCTTCACATCTTCCGGCAGGCCCTTCAGTCGCGCTTCGTCCTCGATGATCAGCGACCACGCATCGGTAGCGTCCAGCACGTTCTGCGAGAACTTCGCCGACAGTGCCGACAGCTCCTCCTTGATCGCCGCGAAGCGCTGCTGCGCCTCCGGCGCCAGCTCGGCACCACCGAGGCGGAAATCGCGCAGGGTGTTGTCCAGCACCTTGCGCTGGGATTCGTCAAAGCCTGCGGCTTCCGGGCTGTCGGCCAGTGTCTGGTACTGCCGGTACAACGCCAGGTTCTGGCCCAGCGCGCTGGCGAAGCGGGTCACCCGTGGCAGGTTGCTGTTGTAGGCCTCACGCAGTTCCGGGGTGTTGACCACGCCCTGCAGGTGGCCGACCAGGCCCCAGGCACGCCACAGCCGCTCGGTGGCATCGTCCAGCGGGGCAACGAAGGTCTGCCAGGTGACCGGCTGCACCTGCTCGGCCGCGCTGACGGCGGCTTCGGCCGCGGCCAGCAGCACGTCCAGCGCCGGCGCCACGTGCTCGGGGCGGATGGCCTCGAAGCGCGGCAGGCCGGAAAAATCGAGCAGGGGGTTGGCAACGGTCACGGCAGATCTCCAGGGTACGGGCCCGGCAGGCGGGCAACCCAGTAGATATGGCGCTGGCAGGCGGGGCTGACAAGGGGGCGCGGCCCGGTATTCACGTCGGCCTTACGGTCGCGGTTCGAAGCTCTGGCTGCGGGGGAGTCCGCAGCGGTACGCACCGAACGAGGCCCTACATGGAAGGTCTGGCTGCAGTTGCATCCGCCTCACCGGCCCGGTCACTGGCATTGTCCGCCAGCCCGGCCGAACTGACCTGGATCGCCGCATTGTGCGATGCCGACGACGACGCCCCGCGTCACCTGCAGCAATTGCAGGCTGTGCTGCAGCAGGGCGGCACGTTCAGCGATGCCCAGGAGTGGTACCCGTTCGAAGTGATCGAACGCGGCGCCAGCCAGCTGCGGCTGGGCCATGAGCGCGAGTTCGTGATCTGCGTGCTGCTGTGGCTGCAGGCGCTGGCCCAAGGCCGCGCCAGCATGCTGGACCCGAGCCTGCACCTGGATGATCGCGCGATGGACATCGAGGCCTTGCCCGATGCGCTGCGTGATGCGGTGCTGGATGCGTTCACCGCGGCGGGGTATTGAGACGCCCTCGTGATCGCCGGGCGTGGCCCGGCGAGAGCGTCGTCCATGCTACAGCGCTTCCAGGCTGCACCACGGCAGCTCGGGCAACCCCTGCCCGGCCACCGCCGCGGCCAGCTGTGCATCGGCGCCGTCGACATCGATGCCCTGGCGCAGGTACCACGCCGGGTCGTAATAGCTCTGCGCGTAGCGTTCGCCGCTGTCGCACAGGATGCTGACGATGCTGCCCTGGTGGCCCGCCTCGCGCATCCATTGCGCGGCCTGCAGCACGCCGATGAAGTTGGTGCCGGTGGAGCCACCGACGCGGCGGCCGAGCTGGCGGCTGACATGGCGCATTGCAGCCAGGCTCAGCGCGTCGGGTATCTTGACCATCGCATCGACGCTGGTCGGGATGAAGCTCGGCTCCACCCGTGGCCGGCCGATGCCCTCCACGCGCGAACCACCACTGCAGGTCAGGTCGCGCCAGTCCTGTCCACCGGCCACGGCGGCCCGGTAGCCGTCGAAGAACACCGACACTTCCGGGTCCGCGCACAGGATGCGGGTATCGTGGCGGCGGTAGCTGACATAGCGGCCCAGGGTGGCGGCGGTACCGCCGGTGCCGGGGCTGCACACGATCCATTCCGGAACCGGGCTGGGCTCTTCGGCCATCTGCTTGAAGATGGACTCGGCGATGTTGTTGTTGGCACGCCAGTCGGTCGCGCGCTCAGCGTAGGTGAACTGGTCCATGAAGTGGCCACCGGTTTCACGGGCCAGCTTTTCCGAATCACAGTTGAGGTCACAGGCACGTTCGACCAGGTGGCAGCGGCCGCCTTGGAACTCGATCGCGGCGATCTTTTCAGGCGAGGTGGTGGCCGGGATCACTGCAATGAACGGCAGGCCGAGCAGGCGCGCGAAATAGGCTTCGGACACCGCCGTCGAGCCGCTGGACGCTTCGATCACCGGTCGCCCTTCGCGCAGCCAGCCATTGGCCAGCGCATACAGGAACAGCGAGCGCGCCAGCCGGTGCTTGAGGCTGCCGGTGGGATGGCTCGACTCATCCTTCAGGTACACATCGATGCCCTCGAACCCGGGCAGCGCCAGCGGGATCAGGTGGGTATCGGCGGAGCGGTTGAAATCGGCTTCAATCTTGCGGATGGCGGCGGCCACCCATTCACGCTGCGACATGGCGGGCAATCGTTGTCAGGACGGAACGGTGCGATCCGCCCATTGTACGTCGCGGTGCCGTCAGGTGACGGCCGGTAGAATGACCCCATCCGGCCTGCAACGGCCCTGTCTGAAGGACCTCCCCCATGACCATTCCCGCCCTGCGCGATGTCCCCGGCGTCGCCGCCCAGGCCCCGGCCGAAACCACCGGCTTCGTGTTCAACCACACCATGCTGCGGGTCAAGGACATCACCGCCTCGCTGGACTTCTACACCCGCGTGCTCGGCTACCAGCTGATCGACAAGCGCGACTTCCCGGACGCGCAGTTCAGCCTGTACTTCCTGGCCTACGTACCGGCCGGTACGGTGGTGCCGGAAGACGATGCCCAGCGCCGCCTGTGGATGGCCGGCCTGCCGGGCGTGCTGGAGCTGACCCACAACCACGGCACCGAGACCCAGGACGGTGCGGTCTACCACGACGGCAACAGCGACCCGCGCGGCTTCGGCCACATCTGCGTGTCGGTGCCGGACATCGAGGCCGCCTGCCAGCGCTTCGAGGACCTGGGCGTGACCTTCCAGAAGCGCCTGACCGACGGCCGCATGAAGAACCTGGCCTTCATCAAGGACCCGGACGGCTACTGGGTCGAGATCATCGCCAACGTCTGACCCGGAAAGGGGCACAATTCCGGTAGCGCCGGGCCATGCCCGGCGGCCTTGAGCAGGCCGCGCTGCGCGCTCGCCGGGCACGGCCCGGCGCTACCGACTCCGTCCCCTTTTTTACGAGGTTCGTATGGAAACGATGGAACTGCACCGTGGGCGATTGATCGACCACATCCAGCTGGTGGTGCGTGACCTGGCCGCCAGCCGCCGCTTCTATCAGGCGGTGTTCGATACGATCGGCATTCCAATCGCCGGCGAAGGCGATGATTACTTCTGGGCCGATGAGCTGTTCATTTCCAGCGCCAGCAGCGAGGCTGCCGCCGGCCAGCTGACCGGCCGCCACCACCTGGCGTTCCAAGCGCGCGACAGCGCCACCGTTGATGCCTTCCACACTGCAGCCATCGCCGCCGGCGGCACCGACAACGGTGCACCGGGCGAACGCCCCTACCATCCGGGCTACTACGGCGCGTTCGTGCTCGACCCCGATGGCAACAACATTGAAGTGGTCTACCACGGCCCAGCCAACTACAGCGCCGACTCGGTGAAGGTCACTTTCTGATTTCACCGATGCCGTGAACGAAGAAGCCGGGCAATGCCCGGCTTCTCTGCGTCCAAGGATCCAGCCCTCAGTGCGCCGCCATGTAGATGTCCTGCAGCACGGCCTTTTCCAGTTCCAGCTCGCCCAACAGGTTCTTCACGATATCGCCCAGGCTGAGGATGCCGACCAGTCGGGCGCCTTCAGTGACCATCAGATGACGGCGCCGCGAGTACGTCATCAACGACATGGCCTGCTTCAGGGTGGCCTCCGGCGCGATACCTTCCAGGCCGGTGGTCGGCACGCTGGAAATCACCCGGCGGCCGGCCTGCGGGCCGTCGTCGGCCAGGGTACGCACGATGTCCTTTTCGGAAATGATGCCGACCGGGGCATCGTCCTTCATCACCACCAGCGCAGCGATCCTGTTCGCGCTCATCTTGTGGGCGGCGGCACCGATGGTGTCTTCGGCGTCGATGGTGATGACAGCTTCTTTCTTGGATTGCAGGAGTTCGCGGACGTTCATTCTTGTTTCCTGGTGCAGGTCACTAAGTCAAAAAGTGTGCTCTTCCGATACGCCCCCTCCCCGGGAACAGACCTTTCAGCGCACGTCTGGCGCACCCGGCTGCCACTTGGAATGGATCGGCAGACGATGTGCTGCAACGCGAACGAGGTGGGCTCAACGGCGCAACCCGGCCCTCGGTCAAAGTGATTCTACGACTGCGACCATCGGTCACTACCGGCATCGATGGGACAGTTCGTCGTGGGAACCAACTGACGATCCAGAGAATGGCACCGCGGCTGAAACCGCCGCTGAATACTGGCGGTGCCACGCGTTAAAGATTGAGTGCGCCCTGCCGAAGGCGGACAAAGCGCGCGGCGGCTGTCCCACTTTCCACGGCTACCGACGCAAACGAAAGGGGCCACGCAGGCCCCTTTCGCATACAGCATCCAAAAGCGCCGGGAGTGCTTTACTCCACCGTCACGCTCTTGGCCAGGTTGCGCGGCTTGTCCACGTCGGTGCCGCGTGCCAGCGCGGTGTGGTAGGCCAGCAGCTGCACCGGGATGGTGTGCACGATCGGGCTGAGCACGCCGGCATGGCGCGGCGTGCGGATCACGTGCACGCCTTCGGACTCATTGAAGTTGCTGTCCTGGTCAGCGAACACGAACAGCTCGCCACCACGGGCGCGCACTTCCTGCATGTTCGACTTCACCTTCTCCAGCAGGCTGTCGTTGGGGGCGATCACCACCACCGGCATGTCCTCATCCACCAGCGCCAGCGGGCCGTGCTTCAGCTCACCCGCCGGGTAGGCCTCGGCATGGATGTAGGAGATTTCCTTGAGCTTGAGCGCGCCTTCCAGCGCGATCGGGTAATGCAGGCCGCGGCCCAGGAACAATGCGCTGCTCTTGCGCGCGAAACGCTCGGCCCAGGCAGCGATCTGCGGCTCCATGTTCAGCGCGTGCTGCACGCTGCCCGGCAGGAAGCGCAGCTGCTCCAGGTAGTCCGCTTCCTGCGCGGCGTCGATGCGGCCATGCAGCTTGCCCAGCACCACGGTCAGCTGGAACAGCGCGGCCAGCTGGGTGGTGAAGGCCTTGGTCGAGGCCACGCCGATCTCGGCGCCGGCGCGGGTGTAGCAGACCAGTTCGCTGGCGCGCGGAATCGCACTTTCCGGCACGTTGCAGATCGACAGCGTGTGCGTGTGGCCCAGCGACTTGGCGTACTTCAGCGCTTCCATCGTATCCAGCGTTTCGCCGGACTGCGAGATGGTCACGATCAGATGCTTGGGGTTCGCATAGGCCGCGCGATAGCGGTATTCGCTGGCGATTTCCACGCTGCACGGCAGGCCGGCGATGGCCTCGATCCAGTAGCGCGCGGTCAGGCCGGAGTAATAGCTGGTACCGCAGGCGATGATCTGCACGCCTTCAATGCCCGACAGCACGGCTTCGGCGTTCTTGCCGAACAGCTCGGCCGGGAAACCACCGGCGTCGATCGCCGCTTCGATGGTGTCGCCCAGCGCGCGCGGCTGCTCGTGGATTTCCTTCTGCATGAAGTGGCGGTACGGGCCCAGCTCCAGCGAAGCCAACGACACATCGGACAGATGCACGTCGCGCTCGATGGGCTGGTCATGCTCATCGAAGATGCGCACGCCGTCACGGCGGATTTCGGCGGTGTCGCCTTCCTCCAGGAAGATCACCTTGCGCGTGGCCGAGATAACCGCCGAGACGTCGGAGGCGACGAAGTTCTCACCCTCGCCCAGGCCGACCAGCAGCGGGCAGCCCATGCGCGCACAGACGAAGCGCTCCGGCTCGGCACGGCTGACCACGGCCAGCGCGTAGGCGCCGGTCAGTTCCTTCACCGTGTGCTGCAGCGCCACCAGCAGGTCGTCGCCGTCCTTCAGGTGATGGTGGATCAGGTGCGCGATGACTTCGGTGTCGGTCTGCGACTCGAAGGTGTAGCCCAGCGCGCGCAGTTTCTCGCGCTGCTCTTCGTGGTTCTCGATGATGCCGTTGTGCACCAGCGCCACGCCGTGGCTGATGTGCGGATGCGCGTTGGCCTCGGTGACACCGCCATGGGTGGCCCAGCGGGTGTGGCCGATGCCCAGCACCGCGTTGAAGCCCTCGGCCTCGGCCGCAGTGGCCATTTCCGACACACGACCGGTACGACGCACACGACGCACATCGCGGCGCTCACCCTGGTCGATCACCGCGATGCCCGAGGAATCGTAGCCACGGTACTCAAGGCGCTTCAGACCCTCGATCAGCACCGGCACTACGTCGCGATCAGCGATCGCACCCACGATTCCACACATGTCACGCGTTTCCTTGAAGACGATCAGCGCATTCTAGCCTGCGGGCCCGCACTCCCCCTCCTGTCCGCTTAATGAAAGTGTCCGGAAAGGTGTCCGCGGACACCCGGACACTTCAGCACGCCGCCCAACTCATTGACCTGAAAGGAAATAAACTTGGCACGCTACGTGCTTGGTACTGGCTACCACCGTCAGGCACGCACCCGATGATCCGCGACACTTCCGCACAGGACCAGATCGTTTCCTCCGCCCCGGCCGGCACCACCCGCGCCAACTGGCAGCGCTACCGCTGGCCGGCACTGGGCGCCATCGTGCTGCTCGCCGGCATCGGCTGGGCCGTGCACGCCTGGTCCAACGCCAGCCGCTCCTTCGACAGCAGCCGCGTGCGCATCGCCGAAGTGAAGCGCGGCGACCTGGTCCGCGACATCGCCGCCGACGGCCGCGTGATCGCCGCCAACAGCCCGATCCTGTACGCCATCTCGGCCGGTACCGTGGACCTGAAGGTGGTCGCCGGCGATGTGGTGAAGAAGGGCCAGGAGCTGGCCATCATCGACAGCCCGGAACTGCGCAGCAAGCTGGCCCAGGAACAGGCCACCCTGGCCGGCCTGGAAGCCGAGGCCAGCCGCGCCGCGCTGGACGCCACCCTGGCCCGCGCCAAGTCGCGCAAGGAAACCGACCAGGCCACCATCGAGCGGCAGGCCGCCGACCGCGACCTGCAGCGCTACCAGCGCGGTTACGACGGCGGTGCGGTGCCGCAGATCGATCTGGCCAAAGCCAAGGACTCGCTGAAGAAGGCCGACATCACCCTGGCCAACGCCACCACCGACGCACGCCTGCAAAGCCAGGGCGCCGACCTGGATGCCCGCAACAAGCGCCTGCTGGCCGACCGCCAGAAGGCCGTGGTGGCCGAGGTGCAGCGCCAGGTCGATGCGCTGACCCTGCGCGCCCCGTTCGATGGCCAGGTCGGCCAGGTGCAGGCCGTCCAGTCCACCAACCTGGCCGCCAATGCGCCGGTGCTGGGCGTGGTCGATCTGTCCAAGTTCGAGGTCGAGATCAAGGTGCCGGAAAGCTTCGCCCGCGACCTGGCGATCGGCATGCCGGCACAGCTGACCGGCGGCAATGGCCAGCCGTTCCCGGGTGAGATCAGCGCGGTGTCGCCGGAAGTGGTCAATGGCGAGGTCAATGCCCGCGTGCGCTTCGCCAGCGCGCAGCCGGAAGGCCTGCGCCAGAGCCAGCGGATGTCGGTGCGCGTGCTGCTCGATACCCGCAAGAACGTGCTGAAGGTCGAGCGCGGTCCGTTCGTCGAACAGGGCAACGGCGTGGCCTACGTGATGGATGGCCGCACCGCCGTGCGCCGTCCGGTCGAACTGGGCGTCAGCAGCCTGGGCGAAGTGGAAATCAAGTCGGGTGTGCAGCCGGGCGACCGCATCGTGGTCTCCGGCAGCGACCTGTTCAAGGACGCCGAACGCGTCTCCGTCAACTGATACCTGAACCCTGAATCCTGGAGAGAGGACACCCCATGTACATGCTCGAAATGCGTTCGGTCGCCAAGGTCTTCCGCACCGAACAGGTGGAAACCCACGCACTGCGCTCACTGGAACTGCAGGTCAAGGAAGGTGAGTTCGTCGCGGTCACCGGCCCGTCAGGCTCCGGCAAGACCACCTTCCTCAACATCGCCGGCCTGCTGGAAACCTTCACCAGTGGCACCTACATGCTGGACGGCCAGGACGTGAGCACGCTGGGCGACGACGCCCGCAGCCGCCTGCGCAACCAGAAGATCGGCTTCATCTTCCAGGGCTTCAACCTGATCCCCGACCTGAACCTGTTCGACAACGTCGACGTGCCGCTGCGCTATCGCAAGATGAGCGCCAACGAGCGCCGCGAACGCATCGAGAAGGCGCTGACCCAGGTCGGCCTCGGCTCGCGCATGAAGCACTACCCGAACGAGCTGTCCGGCGGCCAGCAGCAGCGCGCGGCGATCGCACGTGCCCTGGCAGGCAGCCCGCGCCTGCTGCTGGCCGACGAACCGACCGGCAACCTGGACACGCAGATGGCCCGCGGCGTGATGGAGCTGCTGGAGGAGATCAACGCTGCCGGCACCACCATCGTGATGGTCACCCACGATCCGGAACTGGCCGCGCGCGCGCAGCGCAACGTGCACATCGTTGATGGCCAGGTCACCGATCTGGTGCGCGAGCCGGTGCTGGTCACGCCGCCGCGCCACATCGTCGCCGTCAACGAGTGAGGGCCCCACCATGTTCGCCTACTACGCCCGACTGGCGGTGCGCAGCTTCCGCCGCAACAAGGTCCTGACCGCGCTGATGGTGGTTGCCATCGCGCTCGGCATCGGCGCCTCGATGACCACCCTGACCGTGTTCCACGTGCTGTCCGGTGACCCGATTCCCGGCAAGAGCGACCGCCTGTTCTACGTCCAGCTTGACGCCGCGACCGGCGCCTACGTCGCCGGCGAGGAGCCGGAAACCCAGCTGACCCGCTTCGACGGTGAAGCCCTGCTGCGCGAAGCCAAGGGCGAGCGCCAGGCGCTGATGAGCGGCGGCGGCGGCACCATCGAACCGGACAACAGCACCCTCAAGCCCTTCAGCATCGACACCCGCTGGACCTCGGCCGACTTCTTCCCGATGTTCGAGGTGCCCATGCAGTACGGCCGCCCCTGGACGCGCGAGGACGATGAAGGCCGTGCGCGCGTGGTGGTCATCTCCAAGGCGCTCAATGACAAGCTGTACCAGGGCGCCAACAGCGTGGGCCGCGACCTGCGCATGGAAGGCCAGAGCTACCGCATCGTCGGCGTGATGAAGGAATGGAGCCCAGAGCCGCACTTCTACGACCTGACCACTGGCAGCTACGGCAAGAACGAAGACCTGCTGCTGCCGATCTCCACCTCCTTCGACCTGAAGCTGGGCAGCAACGGCAACATGAACTGCTTCGGCGAGAATCCCGACGGCAACAGCTATTCGCTCAACGCACCGTGCGCGTGGCTGCAGTACTGGGTGGAGATGGACCCGGCCAAGGCTGGCGACTACCGCCGCTACCTGGAGAACTATTCGACCCAGCAGCGCGAGGCCGGCCGCTTCAAACACCCGCCGAACGTGCGCCTGCGCACCGTGATGGAGTGGCTGGACTTCAATGGCGCAGTGCCCAGCGACGTGCGCCTGCAGCTGTGGCTGGCACTGGGCTTCCTCGGTGTCTGCCTGGTCAACACGGTGGGCCTGCTGCTGGCCAAGTTCCTGCGTCGCAGCGGTGAGATCGGCGTACGCCGCGCGCTCGGTGCCAGCCGCGGCCAGATCTTCCTGCAATGCCTGGTGGAAGCAGGTGCGGTCGGCGTGGTCGGTGGCGTGCTGGGTATCGGCCTGGCCCTGCTCGGCCTGTTCGCGGTGCGCCAGCAACCGGTGGAATACGCCAAGCTGGCCCACCTGGACGGCAACATGCTGCTGCTCGCACTGGGCCTGACCCTGCTCGCCAGCGTCGCCGCCGGTTTCCTGCCAGCCTGGCGTGCGATGCAGGTCACCCCGGCCATCCAGCTCAAGTCGCAGTAAGCACCCGAACGAGGACTCCCATGGACATCCGCCCCATCCTCAGCACGCTGCGCCGGCACAAGACTGCCGCTGCCCTGATCGTGCTGGAAGTCGCACTGACCTGCGCCATCGTCTGCAACGCGCTGTTCCTGGTCAGCCAGCGCGTGGAGAAGATCAGCATGCCCAGCGGCATCGCCGAGAGCGAACTGGTGATGCTGCGCGTCAGTGGCATCGGCAAGCAGACCGACGCCATGGCCCGCACCCGCGAGGACCTGGCATCGCTGCGCGCGATTCCCGGCGTCAGCAACGTCACCATCATCAACCAGGTTCCCTTCCGCCACGGCTCCTCCAGCAGCAGCATCTCGCGCGAGGTCGACCAGGAACGGCCGACCACCAACGCCTCGATGTACACCCTGTCCGAGAACGGGCTGGTCACGATGGGCATGAATCTCATCGCAGGCCGCGATTTCCTGCCCGACGAGTACCAGAACTTCGAAGACGCCAGCAAGGGCGGCGCCAAGGAAAAGGCGATTCCGGTGATCTTCACCCAGGCCACCGCCGCCAAGATGGAACCCAACGGCAGTGCGCTGGGCAAGACCTACTACATGGGCAAGCAGCCGCTGCATGTGGTCGGCATCGTCGACACGCTCAGCACGCCCAATGGCTGGAATGACAACTGGACCAACTCGATGCTGCTGCCCATGCGGCGCACCTTCGATGAAGGTGGCACCTATGTGCTGCGCACTTCGCCAGAGCGCCGCCAGGAGGTCCTCGATGCCGGTGCCGCCGCGCTGGAACGCAACGATCCCAACCGGCTGATGCGCGACAAGCTGACCTATGAAGACCAGCGCAAGGACTTCTTCAAGAACGACCGCGCGATGGTCGGCCTGCTGATCACCGTCAGCATCTCGCTGCTGGTGGTCACTGCGCTGGGCATCATCGGCCTGGCCAGCTTCTGGGTGCAGCAGCGCAGCAAGCAGATCGGCATCCGCCGTGCGCTGGGCGCGACCCGCGGGCAGATCCTGCGCTACTTCCAGACCGAGAACTTCCTGCTGGCCTCGCTGGGCATCGTGCTGGGCATGCTGGCGGCCTACGCGATCAACCTGGCGCTGATGAACCTGTACGAGCTGCCGCGCATGCCGCTGTACTACCTGCCGCTGGGTGCGCTGCTGCTGTGGGTGCTGGGCCAGATCGCGGTGTTCGGTCCGGCACGGCGTGCGGCGGCGGTACCGCCTGCGGTCGCCACGCGGGGCGCCTGAGATGCGTGCCTGCGCGATGTGCCTGATGCTGCTCCTGCCGCTGCCGGCGCTGGCCGGCGGTGGCAACGCGCAGACACTGGAATGGCGCCAGGATGCCGCGCGGCTGTCACTGCGCTCGACCGAGGGCCAGGTGCGCGTGGAGGCTGCCAGCCCGGAAGCACGATTCGGCGTGCGCAGCGGTGATCGCATCCTCCGCGTGGACGACACGGCGGTGCGCCGGGTCGAACATCTGGCCGAGGCACTGCGCCATTCCCACGCCGCCACCGCCTATCTGTTGCTGCGCCGCGACAGACGCGAACTGACGGTGGCGGTCGACGCCGCAGCCTGGCGCCAGGCACTGGAAGTGCCGCCGCCACCTGCGCCGCCAGCGCCCCCGGCGCCTCCCCGGCGCTGAGCAGGGGCCGCTCCTGCACAGCCACGGGTTTGGCTATGCTTGATGGGTGGCGCCGGGCTCTCCCGGTGCGTGGACACGAACGGCTCCAACGGCGCCGCCCATCCCTTTCTGCAGAACCGTTTGATGCCTGCGATCCTGATCATCGACGACAACGCCAGCGTGGGTACCGCGCTGGACGTACTGTTCTCCCTGCACGACATCGACACCCTGCAGGCGCAGACGCCCGCCGACGGGCTGGCGCTGCTCGAATCTCAGCCGGTCGACCTGGTCATCCAGGACATGAACTTCAGCGAGGACACCACCTCCGGCGAGGAAGGCGAGGCCCTGTTCGCGCAGATCCGCGCGCGCCATCCGGACCTGCCGGTGATCCTGCTCACGGCGTGGACCCATCTGAGCAGCGCCGTGGACCTGGTCAAGGCCGGCGCCGCCGACTACCTGGCCAAGCCCTGGGACGACCGCAAGCTGATGACCACGGTCAACAACCTGCTGGAACTGTCCGAGGCGCGCCGCGAACTGGACCGGCGCCGCAGCCGTGAACTGCACCAGCGCAACGCACTGGAAGAGAAGTACGACCTGTGCGGTGCGGTCTTCGCCGACCCCGCCAGCGAGCGCGTGATCGCGCTGGCCTGCCAGGTCGCACGCTCGGAACTGCCGGTACTGATCACCGGCGCGAACGGTGCCGGCAAGGAAAAGATCGCGCAGATCATCCAGGCCAATTCCCTGGTGGCCAAAGGGCCGTTCGTGGCAGTCAACTGCGGCGCGCTGCCCTCGGAACTGATCGAAGCCGAACTGTTCGGTGCCGAAGCCGGTGCGTATACCGGCGCCAACAAGGCCCGCGAAGGCAAGTTCGAGGCCGCCGATGGCGGCACCCTGTTCCTGGATGAGATCGGCAACCTGTCACTGGGCGGGCAGATGAAGCTGCTGCGCGTGCTGGAAACCGGCCGCTTCGAGCGCCTGGGCTCCAACCGCGAGCGCCAGGTCAAGGTCCGCGTGGTCAGCGCGACCAATGCCGACCTGCCGGCGATGATCCGCGACGGTACCTTCCGCGAAGACCTCTATTACCGCCTCAACACGGTAGAACTGGTGCTGCCGCCGCTGGCCGAACGACCGGGCGACATCGTGCCGCTGGCCGAGCGCTTCCTGACCGCTGGCAAGCCGTTGTCCACTGCGGCCACCGCGGCCTTGCAGCGGCACCCCTGGCCGGGCAACGTGCGCGAGCTGCGCAACGTGATCCAGCGCGCCGAGCTGCTGGCCACCGGCAACCGCATCGAAGTGGCCGATCTCAACCTGCCGCGCGCAGCCGCCACACCGCGCCCGGCCCCCAGTGCGGGCAATGATCCCGACCGTGCACGCATCGAGGATGTGCTGGCGCGCAACCATGGCGTCATCGCCCAGGCCGCCGCAGAACTCGGCCTGAGCCGCCAGGCGCTGTACCGGCGCATGGACCGCCACGGTATTCCCCGCGAATGAAACGGCGCTCGTTCACTTTCCGCCTGTTCCTGCGCCTGCTGCCGGTATTGGCACTGGCGGCGGCACTGCCGTGGCTGCTGGCCTACTGGATGGACCATGGCTGGGTGGTGACCACGGTGTCGGCGTTGATCCTGCTGTCATTGATGTGGTGGACCCTGCGCCGGGCGACCGCCCCGGTGCGATCTCTGATGCGGGCCCTGGCGGGTACCACCAGCAGCTATCGCGACGGCGAGTACAACTTCGGCGTGCACTGGCCGGGGAGCGACGAGCTGGGCGACCTGGTGCAGGCCCACCGCGAACTGGGCGATGTACTGCGTGAGCAGCGGCAGGGCCTGGTGCAGCGTGAACTGCTGCTGGACACGATGGTGCAGAACACGCCGGTGGCGATGCTGCTGATCGCCTCGGGCGGTGATGGCATCGCCCGCGTGGTGTTCTCCAATCTGGCGGCACGCAAGCTGCTGCATGGCGGCTGGAAGCTGGAAGGCCAGCGCCTGGAGGACGTGCTGGAACAGGTGCCGGTGGAACTGCGCGATGCCATCGCCCGTGGCGGTGACAGCCTGTTCGCGGTGCATGCCGAGGGCGAGGACGGCGACGAGGATGACGAGCAGGTCTACCACCTCTCGCGCCGCGCGTTCCAGCTCAACGGCCGCCCGCACGACCTGTTGCTGGTGCGGCTGCTGACCGCCGAACTGCGCCGCCAGGAAGTGCAGACCTGGAAGAAGGTGATCCGGGTGATCAGCCACGAGCTCAACAACTCGCTGGCGCCGATCGCTTCGCTCGCCCATTCCGGCGGCGTGCTGGTGCAGCGTGAGCGCTTTGACCGGCTGCCCGAGATCTTCACCACCATCGAGGACCGGGCGCGTCACCTGGAAGGCTTCATCCGTGGCTACGCACGCTTTGCCAAGTTGCCGCAGCCGCAACTGCAGACCGTGCACTGGGCCCCCTTCCTGTCCAGCCTGCGTCAGCAGATCCCGTTTACCATGGAGCGCGAGCCGGACGAAGAACTGAGCAGCCGCATCGACATCGCGCAGTTCGGGCAGGCGCTGCTGAACCTGTTGAAGAACGCGCACGAAGCCTGCGCCGAAGCAGAGCCCCCAAACGATGACGTGCAGGTGCAGCTGACGCGGCTGCCGCAGTGGCTGCGGCTGGACGTGCTGGATCGTGGCAAGGGCATGAACGAGCAGGTGCTGCAGAACGCACTGATGCCGTTCTATTCGACCAAGCGCAATGGCACCGGGCTGGGGCTGGCCCTGACCCGCGAGATCGTGGAGGCCCACGGTGGTCGGGTGTCGTTGCAGAACCGCGGCGATGGCGGGCTGTGCGTGTCGATTCTGTTGCCGGTGGGCTGAGCGGGCAGATCCACGCCATGCGTGGACGTGCCGACCAAGGTCTGCACCTACCAGGCCTGCCGCATCGCCACCCGCAGGTGCATCGGGAACCCAAGCGCGGCTTCTTCGGCCATCACCGCACGCAGGCCATC
This sequence comes from Stenotrophomonas sp. GD03819, assembly GCF_029841665.1. NCBI lineage: Bacteria > Pseudomonadati > Pseudomonadota > Gammaproteobacteria > Lysobacterales > Lysobacteraceae > Stenotrophomonas > Stenotrophomonas sp. GD03819. The sequence goes on along the minus strand of NZ_JAOCEW010000035.1, from coordinate 24,574 downwards.
GTTCCACTGCGCCTCGGGCACTATCTCGAACCCTTCACTGGCATAGAAGGCCGCATTCCAGGGCACGTCGGACAACGTGGTCAGCACCGCTGCCGCGTAGCCGCCAGCCCTGGCCTGTGCCAACGCATGGCGTAACAACACGCGACCATGACCGCGGCGCGCGTGCGCGGGATCCACGTCCATCTGCAGCACATGGAAGTCACCGCACAGCTCACCGGCCAGCAGGTAGCCCGCGATGCCACCGTCAGCCGCATCCAGCACCCACAACTGGCCACGTTGAAGGCCATCCTGCAGCGTCGGCAGGTCCAGGCCATGCCCGGCAAATACCGGGTGGGCCTGGTGCCCCTTCAGCAGTTCACCGGCACGTTGCTCAATTGCCGGCAGCATGCCGAGTTCGTCGGCGTGCGGGATGCGTGGCTCAGGACTTCTTGAGCGGGCGCTTCCAGCCATCGATGGTTTCCTGTCGTGCACGTGCCAGCGTCAGCTTGCCATCCGGGGCGTTGCGGGTGATGACCGAACCGGCAGCGATGGTGGCGCCCTCACCGATCAGCACCGGTGCCACCAATGCGCTGTTGGAACCGATGAAGGCGTTGTCGCCGATGGTGGTGGTCGACTTGTTCACGCCGTCGTAGTTGCAGGTGATGGTGCCGGCACCGATGTTCACCTTGCTGCCGATCACCGCGTCGCCCAAGTAGGTCAGGTGATTGGCCTTGCTGCCAACACCGAGGGTGACCTTCTTGGTCTCGACGAAGTTGCCGACATGCACGCCATCGGCGAGCACTGTACCCGGGCGCAGCCGTGCGAACGGCCCCACCAATGCAGCACCTTCGGTGACCACGCCTTCCAGGTCACAATGCGCGCGCACTTCGGTGCCCGGGCCAAGATTGACGTCCTTCAGCCGGTTGAACGGGCCCACGGTGACGCCGTCGCCGAGCACGATATTGCCTTCCAGAACGACGTCGACATCGATCAGCACGTCGCTGCCCACGGTGACGGTGCCACGGATATCCAGGCGTGCCGGGTCACGCACGCGCGCGCCCTGCGCGCACAGGGCCCGAACCGCACGGCGCTGCCAGGCACGCTCCAGCTGCGAAAGCTGCCAGGGATCATTTGCCCCTTCGGCTTCCTGCGCGTCGGCCACCAGCGCCATCTCGGCCGGGGTGTACTCGTGCGCGGCAAAGGCGAACACGTCGGTCAGGTAGTACTCGCCCTGCGCGTTGCTGTTGGACAGCTGCGACAGCCAGCGCCGCAGCGCGGTCGACTCGGCGGCAATGATGCCGGTGTTGATCGTGCGCACACGCAGCTGGTCGTCGGTGGCGTCCTTCTGTTCGACAATCGAGCCGACCTTGCCTTCGGCATCGCGCAGCACGCGGCCGTAACCGGTCGGGTCATCGACATCGGCGACCAGCACCGCCAGTCGACCCGGCTGTGCCAGCAGGTCGCGCAGGGTCTGCGCGCGGATCAGCGGCACGTCGCCGTACAGCACCAGCACCTGCGCGGCGTCGGGCACCTGCGGCATCGCCTGCGCGACGGCGTGCCCGGTACCGAGTTGCTGTGCCTGCTCGGCCCATTGTAGATCGGGCTGGTCGGCAAAGTGCTGGCGCACCGCTTCACCACCATGGCCGTAGACCACGTGGATCGCGGCCGGCTGCAGCTCGCGGGCGGCATCGATCACATGCGCCAGCATCGGCTGCCCAGCGATCGGCTGCAGCACCTTCGGCAGCACCGACTTCATGCGCTTGCCCGCGCCAGCGGCGAGGATGATGACGTGCAGGGCTTGGGTCATGGAAGCAGCAGTCCGTAGTTCGTTGCCGGTGATTCTAGAGCGTGGGCCGTTAACATGGGGATCTGCCCGCCCACACTCCGACCATGAGCCTGCTCCGCCAGGGAAGCGCCTACCTCATCATCGGCGTGCTGCAACTGCTGCTCGACTGGGCGGTGTTCGTGCTGGTCACGGCCGCCGGCCTGCCCGTGGTGCAGGGCAACCTGGCCGGGCGTGTGGCCGGCATGCTGCTGGGGTTCTGGTTGAACGGGCGAATCACCTTCGCCACTGCCGACGGCGAGCAACGGCTGGGCTGGCGACGCTTCGCACGCTTCCTGCCGCTGTGGTTGCTGCTCACCACCGCCAGCACGCTGCTGGTCTCGAGCGCCGACCATGCATTGGGCCTGCAGTACGCCTGGTTGGCCAAGCCACTGGTGGAGGGCGGCCTGGCCGTGATTTCCTTCCTGCTGCTGCGGCACGTGGTGTACCGCTGATACGACGTCAGGATCGGGATCGGTAGCGTCGACGGTCAATCGACTGCCCTTCCATCAGACCGCGGAAATCCCTCGCTGCGCGCGACAGTCGACTCGACCCGCCGCCCAAACAAAAACGCCGGCACAGGGCCGGCGTTCTCGTGGGTGCAGCGCGAACCTCAGTGCTTGAGGTTCTTGCGCAGGCGCTCCAGCGCCTGCAGCTGGACAACGGCTTCAGCCAGCTTCTGCTGGGCCTCAGCCACTTCCATCGCCTCGCCGCGGTTGGCCAGGATGCGCTCGGCTTCTTCCTTGGCCTTGCGGACCGAGGCTTCGTCGATGTCCTGCGCGCGGATCGCGGTGTCGGCCAGCACGGTCACCACCTGCGGCTGCACTTCCAGGATGCCGCCGGAAATGGCGAAATCCAGCTGCTCGCCGTTCGGCGTGGTCACCACCACCTTGCCCGGCTTCAGGCGGGTGATCAGCGGCGCGTGCTTGGGCGCGATGCCCAGTTCGCCCAGCTCACCGGTGGCCACGACCAGGGTCGCTTCGCCACGGAAGATTTCCTGCTCGGCGCTGACGATGTCGCAACGGATCGTGCTCATGCAAATCTCTTCGCTGTTCGCGGCGGCGCAATGCCACCGTGGGGGTCCACCGGCGCGGGCGGTTGCCCGGCGCCGGCGTCAGGTCGGGCAGGATCGCTCCCGCCCGTCCCGGATCAGGCCTTCTCGGCCATCTTCTTGGCCTTCTCGACCGCTTCTTCGATGCCGCCGACCATGTAGAACGCCTGCTCCGGCAGGTGGTCGTACTCGCCATCGACGATGGCCTTGAAGCCACGGATGGTGTCCTTCAGCGGCACGTACTTGCCCGGCGAACCGGTGAACACTTCGGCCACGTGGAACGGCTGGCTGAAGAAGCGCTCGATCTTACGGGCGCGCGACACGGCCTGCTTGTCCTCTTCGGACAGCTCGTCCATGCCCAGGATCGCGATGATGTCCTTCAGTTCCTTGTACTTCTGCAGGGTCTGCTGGACGCGCTGGGCGGTGTCGTAATGCTCGTGGCCGATGACCAGCGGGTCCATCTGGCGGCTGGTGGAGTCCAGCGGATCGACGGCCGGGTAGATACCCAGCGAGGCGATCGAACGCGACAGGGTGACAGTCGAGTCCAGGTGGGCGAAGGTGGTCGCCGGCGACGGGTCGGTCAGGTCGTCCGCGGGAACGTAGACGGCCTGGATCGAAGTGATCGAACCGTTCTTGGTCGAGGTGATGCGCTCCTGCAGGACGCCCATTTCCTCGGCCAGGGTCGGCTGGTAACCCACGGCCGACGGCATACGGCCCAGCAGTGCCGACACTTCGGTACCAGCCAGGGTGTAGCGGTAGATGTTGTCGACGAACAGCAGGACGTCCTTACCCTTGCCGTTTTCGTCCTTCTCGTCGCGGAAGTACTCGGCCATGGTCAGGCCGGTCAGGGCGACGCGCAGACGGTTGCCCGGCGGCTCGTTCATCTGGCCGTACACCATCGCCACCTTGTCGAGGACGTTGGAGTCCTTCATTTCGTGGTAGAAGTCGTTGCCCTCACGGGTACGCTCACCCACGCCGGCGAACACGGACAGACCGCTGTGCGCCTTGGCGATGTTGTTGATCAGTTCCATCATGTTGACGGTCTTGCCGACGCCGGCGCCGCCGAACAGGCCGACCTTGCCGCCCTTGGCGAACGGGCACATCAGGTCAATGACCTTGATGCCGGTTTCCAGCAGTTCGGTGGCCGGGGACTGGTCTTCGTACGACGGGGCCGCACGGTGGATTTCCCAGCTGTCGCTGGCGGCCACCGGGCCGGCTTCGTCAATCGGACGGCCGAGCACGTCCATGATGCGGCCCAGGGTGCCGGCGCCGACCGGCACGGAGATGCCGCGGTTGGTGTTGGTGGCAACCAGGTTGCGCTTCAGGCCGTCGGTGGAACCGAGGGCGATGGTACGCACCACGCCGTCACCCAGCTGCTGCTGGACTTCGAGGGTGATTTCGGTGTTGTCGACCTTCAGTGCGTCGTACACCTTCGGCACCGACTCACGCGGGAATTCGACGTCGACGACCGCGCCGATGATCTGAACGATCTTGCCCTGACTCATTGCTGCATCCTCTAAATGTGTGCTTTGAACGAACGCGGTCAGACTGCTGCCGCGCCGCCGACGATTTCGGAGATTTCCTGGGTGATCGCTGCCTGGCGCGCCTTGTTGTAGACGAGCTGGAGGGTGCCGATCAGCTTGTTGGCGTTGTCGCTCGCCGCCTTCATCGCAACCATGCGTGCGGCATGCTCGGAGGCGACGTTTTCCAGCAGTGCCTGGTACACCAGCGACTCGATGTAACGCGTCATCACGTGCTCCAGCACGGTCGCGGCATCGGGTTCGTACAGGTAATCCCAGTCGTGGTGAGCGACCTGCTTCTCAGCCGGCGGCAGCGGCAGCAGCTGATCGAAGCTGGCCTTCTGCACCATGGTATTCACGAAGCGGTTGTAGACCAGGTACACGCGGTCGACCTTGCCTTCGGTGAAGGCGTCGAGCATGACCTTGATCACACCGATCAGCGATTCCAGCTTCGGCACGTCGCCGATGTGGGTCACGCTGCCGACCATGTTGACCTTCACGCGGCGGAAGAAGGTCGATGCCTTCTGGCCGATGGTCACCAGGTCCACTTCCGCACCCTTGTCCTGCCATGCCTTGGCTTCGCCCAGCATCTTGCGGAACAGGTTGTTGTTCAGGCCGCCGGCCAGGCCGCGATCGGAGGAGATCACGATGAACCCGACCCGCTTGACCTGCTCGCGCTCGACCAGGAACGGATGCTGGTAGTCGGTGCTGGCCTGGGCCAGGTGGCCGATCACCTGCTTCATCGCCTGCGCGTACGGACGCGAGGTCTTCATCCGATCCTGCGCCTTGCGGATCTTGGAGGCCGAGACCATTTCCAGGGCGCGCGTCACCTTGCGGGTGTTCTGCACGCTCTTGATCTTGGTTTTGATTTCGCGTCCGCTTGCCATCTCTTGTTTCCCGTGGCGCGGGGCTGATGCCCCGCGTTGTTCAACCGTTTGAGCGGGGCGAGCCCCGCTCTACGAGCGCTGGATTACCAGCTGCCGGTGGTCTTGAACTCGGCGATGCCCTTCTTGAAGGCACCTTCGATGTCGTTGTCCCAACCGCCGGTGGCGTTGACCTTGCTGACCAGTTCGCCCTGGGTGTTGGCGAAGTGGGCGTGCAGGCCTTCTTCGAACGCCAGCAGCTTGTTGACCGGCACGTCGTCGAGGTAACCCTCGTTGACGGCGTAGATCGACAGCGCCTGGTTGGCGATCGACATCGGCGCGTACTGCTTCTGCTTCATCAGCTCGGTGACGCGCTGGCCACGCTCCAGCTGCTTGCGGGTCGCCTCGTCCAGATCCGAGGCGAACTGCGCGAACGCAGCCAGCTCGCGGTACTGGGCCAGCGAGATACGGATGCCGCCCGACAGCTTCTTGATGATCTTGGTCTGGGCCGAGCCACCGACGCGCGACACCGAGATACCGGCGTTCACGGCCGGGCGGATGCCGGCGTTGAACAGGTCGGTTTCCAGGAAGATCTGGCCGTCGGTGATCGAGATCACGTTGGTCGGAACGAAGGCGGACACGTCGCCGGCCTGGGTTTCGATGATCGGCAGCGCGGTCAGCGAACCGGTCTTGCCGGTGACCTTGCCTTCGGTGAACTTCTCGACGTATTCCTCGGACACGCGGGCAGCGCGCTCGAGCAGGCGGGAGTGCAGGTAGAACACGTCACCCGGGTAGGCTTCACGGCCCGGCGGGCGCTTCAGCAGCAGCGAGATCTGGCGGTAGGCAACGGCCTGCTTGGACAGATCGTCGTACACGATCAGCGCGTCTTCGCCGCGGTCCATGAAGTACTCACCCATGGTGCAGCCCGAGTAGGCGCTGATGTACTGCATGGCAGCCGATTCGGAAGCGGTCGCGGCCACCACGATGGTGTGGGCCAGCGCGCCGTTCTCTTCCAGCTTGCGCACGATGTTGGCGATGGTCGAAGCCTTCTGGCCGATCGCAACGTACACGCACTTGATGCCGGTGCCCTTCTGGTTGATCACCGCATCGATCGCCATCGCGGTCTTGCCGGTCTGGCGGTCACCGATGATCAGCTCGCGCTGGCCACGGCCGATCGGGATCATCGAGTCGACCGACTTGTAACCGGTCTGCACCGGCTGGTCGACCGACTTGCGCCAGATCACGCCCGGAGCAACACGCTCCACCGGAGCGGTCAGGTCGGTGCCCAGCGGGCCCTTGCCGTCGATCGGTTCGCCCAGCGCGTTCACGACGCGGCCCAGCAGCTCCGGACCAACCGGCACTTCCAGGATGCGGCCGGTGGTCTTGGCGACGTCGCCTTCGCGCAGGTGCTCGTAGTCACCCAGCACCACGGCGCCGACCGAGTCGCGCTCCAGGTTCAGGGCCAGGGCGAAGGTGTTGTTCGGCAGTTCGATCATTTCGCCCTGCATCACGTCGGCCAGACCGAAGATGCGCACGATGCCGTCGGACACGCTGGTCACGGTGCCTTCGTTGCGCGATTCCGCGGCCAGCTTGACCTTCTCGATGCGGTTCTTGATCAGTTCGCTGATTTCGGAGGGGTTGAGCGTGGTTGCCATCGTCAAGTCCTAGTGCCGGCAGCGGGGCCGGACGTTAAATGAATTCAGTTAGCGAGCGCGGTCTGCAGACGGGCCAGCTTGCCCTTCAGCGAACCATCGATGACCACGTCGCCGGCGTCGATCACGGCGCCGCCGATCAGCGAGGCATCGACCGCGGTGGTCACATCGACCTCGCGGTTGAAGCGCTTGCGCAGCGCGACCTTGATCGCGTCCAGCTCACTGGCCGACAGTTCGGCGGCCGAGGTGACGGTGGCCTTGACCACGTGCTCGGCTTCGGCGCGCAGGGCGTCGAACATGCCGGAGATTTCCGGCAGCAGCGGCAGACGATGCGATTCGGCCAGGATGGCCAGGAAGCGCGAGTAGGTCTCGCCGTGCGACACCGGCGCCAGCAGGGCGACGGCGTCGTCACGACCCAGCTCCGGGTTGGCGAGCAGGGCCGCCACGCGCGGGTCGGCGGCGACGTGGGCGGAGAACGCCAGGGCGTCCGACCACGGCGCGAACGCGCCTTCGTCGCGCGCGGTCGCGAACGCGGCGCGGGCGTACGGGCGGGCAAGCGTGAGGGCCTGGCTCATCCTTAGATCTCCGAGGCCAGCTCGTCGAGCAGCGCCTTGTGGGCGTTGGCGTCGATTTCGCGCTTGAGCAGCTTTTCGGCACCGGTCACGGCCAGCGCGGACACCTGCTTGCGCAGATCTTCACGGGCACGGTTGGCGGCGGCGTCGATTTCAGCCTGGGCCAGTTCCTTCTGACGGGTGGCTTCGGTGATCGCTTCGTTACGGGCAGCATCAACGATCTGGTTGGCACGTGCGTGGGCCTGATCGATGATCTCGTTGGCCTTGGTGCGTGCTTCCTTCAGCGCTTCGTTGACCTTCTCCTGCGCCTGGGCCAGATCTTTCTGGCTGCGGTCGGCAGCAGCGAGGCCTTCAGCAATCTTCTGCTGGCGCTCTTCGATCGCGTTCATCAGCGGCGGCCAGATCTTGGTCGCGATGATCCAGATCAGACCAGCGAAGGCCAGCGCCTGCGCAAGAAGGGTGAAATTGATATTCATGGTTAGCTCGATCGCTGGTTTCGGGGTGGACGCGCCGCCGTAGCGGCGCATCCGGCCTTCATCCGAAACCGGGTGCATCAGCACCCGGTCGTCTCAAACCGCTGTATCAGCCGGCCAGAGCCTTGGTGACGGCGCCAGCGAAGGCAGCCGACAGCGGGTTGGCGAAGGCCAGCAGCAGGCCGACGGCGACCGAGATGATGAACGCGGCGTCGATCAGGCCGGCGGTGATGAACATACGGACCTGCAGGACCGGGATCAGTTCCGGCTGGCGGGCGGCCGACTCCAGGAACTTACCAGCCATGATGGCCAGACCCAGACCGGCGCCCAGCGCGGCCAGGCCGATCATGATGCCGACGGCAAGGGCGGTGGAGCTCTGAATCTGCGCGAAGTTGGTCAGGACGGCGAAGTACATGGTTATCTCCAGGAACTTAAGTTGCTAAGGGTGATGAAACGGATGAAGGTTGAAACGCGTTGAAGCTTGAAACTCAGTGAGCGTCTTCCGACAGGCTCAGGTACACGATCGACAGCATCATGAAGATGAAGGCCTGCAGCGGGATCACCAGCAGGTGGAACAGCATCCAGCCGAGGCCGAACACACCACCGGCAATGGCACCGAAGAAACCGGCACCACCCAGCACCCAGATCAGCAGGAACACGATTTCGCCGCCGAACATGTTGCCGAACAGTCGCATCGCCAGCGAGATCGGCTTGCTCAGCCACTCGACGATGTTGAGGATCAGGTTGAACGGCATCATCCACTTGCCGAACGGCGCCGTCAGGAATTCCTTGATGAAGCCACCCAGGCCCTTCGACTTCAGTGCGAAGAACAGCATCAGGAAGAACACGCTGATGGCCATGCCCAGGGTGGCATTGACGTCAGCGGTCGGGACCGGCTTCCAGTAGTGCACGCCCACCCACTCCAGCGGCTTGGCGATGAAATCGGCCGGGATCATCTTCAGCAGATTCATCAGCAGAATCCAGAAGAAGATGGTGATGGCGATCGGCGTGACCAGCTTGCTCTTGCCGTGGTAGGTGTCCTTGGCCTGGCGGTCGACGAACTCCAGGCAGATCTCGACGAAGGCCTGCCACTTGCCCGGCACGCCGGCGGTGGCCTTGCGGGTCCCCAGCCAGAACGCGACAACGATCACCAGGCCCATCAGGACCGCAGTGAGGAAGGTATCGACGTGGATATGCCAGAACATACCCTCACCCTTGCCGACCGGTGCGGTCAGGTTGTGCAGGTGATGCTGGATGTAGCTGGTAGGGGTTAGAGCCTCGCCCGCCATGTGTCCGGAACCTTCAGTTAATTGAATTCTGTCAACGCCTGGCCATGGCCAGGACCTGGAACATCAAGCCGACGGCGATACCGGCCAACAGCGCCAATGCAGGCAGCTTGAAGACCAGGAACCCCACCAGCAGGACGCCGAAAACCACCACCCACTTGGCCACGATCGCAATGATCAGGCGAGCCATCGCCGATCCTGCGGCCAGTGCCCCACCACCCAGTGCCATCCGTGCCGCCACCCAGCCACCGGCCGAAATGGCCACACCGGACGCCAGCGCGCCGAGGGCATATTTCGGACCTACCAGCAGGAAGGCCAGGGCCAGGACAGCCACTGCGGCCAGCGGGTAGACCGCGGCGCGCAGCATCAGTCGCCGACCCGCATCAACGGAGTTCAGCACAGGACGTCCCGCGTGGTTGCAAGTGGAGGGCTGAGGCGGCTACAGCAGGGGGGCCTCATCGAGCCGCCAAATTATAGCAATGGGACAATTTGCGAGACAACCGCTGCCTGTTCATCCCGGGAAGCCGCAAGTTGCGGTAACGGTTACATTTTTGCGTGCCACCCGGGGGACAATGACGTCCGTATGATGCTGCGGCGCAATATTGAACTTTGGTCGCATCCGGCGGAACTTTCGCCGAATGCGCCGGTCCGATCTTTCGACCTGCCTGCAGCAACCTCGTCGACGCTCCGCCCCGCAGGTCCCACGATGGCCCCGAAGCCCGGCTCCGGGGCCATCTTTTTGCATCGTCGCGACAGCGCTGAACCGTGCACACGCCGTGGACCATACGTTCACGGATGGTGGACGGGCCTGTCCGGCACAGTGGTCTTCATTCTGATGAACCACTGCAAGGACTCTTCGATGCGCCCTGTACCCACCCTGCTCGCCCTCTCCCTGCTCGCCGCCGGCGCCTCGTTCGCCACTGCCGCCCACGCCGCTGAAGGCGACGACCGCTTCGCCCTGCGCCTGGGTGCGATGAACATCGACTCGGACAATACCCTCCGCGGCAAGACCAACGTGGCCGGCCAGGACATCGGTTTCTCCGAGGACTTCAAGCTGGGTGGCAAGGAGTGGGAGCCGCGCATCGACGGCATGTTCCGCATCAGCAACCGCCAGCGCCTGCTGTTCAACTACTTCAAGTACGACAAGGACCGCCGCGAGACTCTCGGCCAGGACATTTCCTTCGGTGACGTCAACGTGCCGTCGGGCAGTTTCGTCAAGGGCGAGCTGAAGTACCAGGTCGCCAGCCTGGTCTATGACTACTCGGTGGTGGACACCGACACCTTCGACCTCGGCCTGCAGCTGGGTGCCGAGTACGCCAAGGTGAGCACCAAGGCCTACGCCGATCTGGGCACCGTCTACGAAGGCCAGTTCCTCAACGAGAAGACCGACGGCGTGGCGCCGGTGGTCGGTGCGCGGCTGAGTTTCACCCCGTCCGAGAAGTGGATGATCACGCTGCAGGGCCAGTACCTCAACACGCGCTGGGGCAGCTTTGATGACTACAAGGGCGACCTGAGCCGCGCCAACGCCATCGTCGATTACCGCTTCACGAAGAACTTCGGCGTGTTCGCCGGTTATGACTGGTTCAAGCTGGACGCGGACAAGAAGGGCAGCGACGGCACCATCGGCCTGAAGCAGGAATTCAAGGGCCCGGTGGCCGGCGTCAGCTTCGTGTTCTGATCCCCCGCTCCTTCCACACGCTCTCTCTCCTGGCGCGGCCTCCGGAACATCGGGGCCGCGCTTTTTTGTGCTGTTTTTCCCTGCGTGCAGGAGCAAGAGCAGCTGGGTGGAGCGCTTGAGGGAGAGGGGGCTGGGTGCGAATGTCCCCCGGCGCCGGCCTGCGGCCGTCACCTCCTCCTTTACTTCGCACCCAGCCCCCTCTCCCTCCGCGTATCAGGCATCCAGGCGGCCCAGGCAGTGGCTCTCGACTGTCCGCAAGCCGAGCCGCTGCGTGGGTGGCAGTTCCCGTAGACGCAGGCTGGTCGAGCGCTGAGGGAAGAGGGGCTTGCGTGCGAATGTCCCCCGGCGCCGGCCTACGGCCGTCACCTCCTCCTTTACTTCGCACACAAGCCCCTCTTCCCCCGCGTGTCAGGCATCCAGGCGGGCCAGGCTTGGCTCTCGACTATCCGCAAGCCGAGCCGCTGCGCGGGTGGCAGGCGTTTGGACAAAGTAAAGGAGGAGGCGACCGCCGCAGGCGGGCGACGGGGGACATTTGTCGAAATGCCTGCCACCCGCGCAGTGGCCCGGACCCTCGCGATGACAACAGCCGAAGATATTCCTGCAGCCAACAAAAAACCCCGGCAGAAACCGGGGCTTTTCGTGTGGAGCGGCGCTGACGCCTTACTTCTTCTTCGGCATGTACAGATCGGTGATCGTGCCGTCGTAGATTTCCGAGGCCATCGCCACCGACTCGCTCAGCGTCGGGTGCGCGTGGATGGTGTGGCCGATATCTTCGGCTTCCGCACCCATCTCGATGGCCAGGCCGATCTCGGCCAGCAGGTCACCGGCATGCACGCCAACGATCGCACCACCGATGATGCGGTGGGTCTCTTCGTCGAAGATCAGCTTGGTGAAGCCCTCGGTACGGCCGATGCCGATCGCGCGGCCACTGGCGGCCCACGGGAACTTGGCCACGCCCACCTTCAGGCCCTTGGCCTTGGCTTCGGTCTCGGTCACGCCGACCCAGGCGATTTCCGGATTGGTGTAGGCCACCGACGGAATCACGCGGGCCACCCACTCCTTCTTGTGGCCGGCAGCCACTTCGGCGGCCAGCTTGCCTTCGTGCGTGGCCTTGTGGGCCAGCATCGGGTTGCCGACGATGTCGCCGATGGCAAAGATGTGCGGCACGTTGGTGCGCATCTGGCGATCCACCGGGATGAAGCCACGCTCGGTGACCTGCACGCCGGCCTTCTCGGCATCGATCTTCCTGCCGTTCGGCGAGCGGCCCACGGCCACCAGCACGCGGTCGAAGGTGCCCTGCGCCAGCGCAGGCGCCTGGCCTTCCTCGGCAGCTTCGAAGGTCACGGTGATGCCCTTGGCATCGGCGGTGACGCCCGAGGCCTTGGTCTTCAGGTGCACTTCGATGCCCTGCTTCTTCAGGCGGTCGGCCAGCGGCTTGACCAGATCCTTGTCGGCGCCCGGCATCAGCTGGTCCATGAACTCGACCACGGTGACCTTGCTGCCCAGCGCACCGTACACGGTGGCCATTTCCAGGCCGATGATGCCGCCGCCGACGACCAGCAGCGAGCCCGGCACTTCGGCCAGCTCCAGCGCGTCGGTGGAATCCATCACGCGCTTGTCGTCCCACGGGAAGTTCGGCAGCTTCACTGCCTGCGAACCGGCGGCGATGATGCACTTCTGGAAGCGCAGCAGCTGGGTGCTGCCGTCAGCTGCGGTGATTTCCAGTTCGTTGGCGGAAACGAACTTGCCGACGCCCTGCACGTTGCGGACCTTGCGCTGCTTGGCCATGCCGGCCAGGCCCTTGGTCAGCTGGTTGACGACCTTTTCCTTGTACTGGCGCAGCTTGTCCAGGGTGATGGTCGGCTTGCCGAACTCGACGCCGAAATCACCGGCGTGGGCGACCTCGTCGATCACCGCAGCAGCATGCAGCAGTGCCTTGGACGGAATGCAGCCAACATTGAGGCAGACGCCGCCGAGGCTGGCGTAGCGCTCGACCAGCACCGTATCCAGGCCGACGTCTGCGGCGCGGAACGCCGCCGTGTAGCCGCCCGGACCGGAGCCCAGCACAACCATCTCGCATTCGATGTCGGCCGGCTTGCCACTGGACAACGCCGGCTTCGGTGCGGCCGGTTCGGCCGGGGCGCGGTGCGACGGGGTCACCGGCGGCTTGCTGGCCGGAGCAGCTGCTGCCGGAGCCGGCGCAGCGGCCTTGGCCGGGGCTTCGGCGGCGCCTTCAGCGTCCAGCACCACGACCACGGCACCCTCGGACAGGGTGTCGCCCAGCTTGACCTTGATTTCCTTGACCACGCCAGCAGCCGAGGACGGCACTTCCAGAGTGGCCTTGTCCGATTCCAGGGTCACCAGACCCTGATCCTTCTTCACCGTGTCGCCAACGGCGACCAATACTTCGATCACCGGCACATCGCTGTAATCGCCGATGTCGGGAACCTTGACTTCAATCGTGGCCATGGTGGTTTTCCTCGTGCCCGCCCGGCATGGCCGGCGGGCTGTCACTGCATCTGTTCACGCGGCCGCGCCAGGGGCTGCGGCCGCACGGTGGGGGCGAAGCGGTGCCTTACAGCAGCACGCGGCGCATGTCGGCCAGTACCTGCGACAGGTACGTGGTGAAGCGTGCGGCCAGAGCGCCGTCGATGACGCGGTGGTCGTAGCTCAGCGACAGCGGCAGCATCAGCTTCGGTGCGAACTCCTTGCCGTTCCAGACCGGCTGGATGGACGACTTGGACACGCCCAGGATGGCCACTTCCGGTGCATTGACGATCGGGGTGAACGCGGTGCCACCGATGCCACCCAGCGAGCTGATCGAGAAGCAGCCGCCGCTCATGTCGGCCGGGCCCAGCTTGCCGTCGCGCGCCTTCTTGGCCAGTTCGCCGGTTTCCTGCGCGATCTGCACCACGCCCTTCTTGTCCACGTCGCGGATGACCGGCACGACCAGGCCGTTCGGCGTATCGGCGGCAAAGCCGATGTGGAAGTACTTCTTCAGGGTCAGGTTTTCACCGCTGGCATCGAGCGAGGCGTTGAACTCCGGGAACTTCTTCAGCGCCGCGGCGCTGGCCTTGATCAGGAAGGCGAGCATGGTCAGCTTGATGCCGGCCTTCTCGTTTTCCTTGTTCAGCGCCACGCGCAGGCCTTCCAGATCGGTGATGTCAGCCTGCTCGAACTGTGTGACGTGCGGGATCATGGCCCAGTTGCGGGCCAGGTTCGCACCCGAGATCTTCTTGATGCGCGACAGCGGCTGGACTTCGGTCTCGCCGAACTTGCTGAAGTCGACCTTCGGCCACGGCAGCAGGTTCAGGCCACCACCGGCAGCGACAGCAGCACCGCCGGCAGCCGGCACGCCACCGCTGAGTGCGGCCTTGACGAACTTCTGCACGTCACCCTTGGTGATGCGGCCACCCTTCTCAGTGCCGTTGATCTGCAGCAGGTCCACGCCCAGTTCGCGGGCGAACACACGCACCGCCGGGGTGGCATACGGCACCTTGGCCGGCAGCACGCCATCGGCGTTGAACTGCACCGGCGGGCTGGACGGGGTACCGGCCGAGGCGATCTCGCGGGCCGCCAGCTTGTCCGGCTGCGCCGGCACAGCGACCGGCTCGACCTTGGTGGCGGTCTCGGCGGCAGCCGGAGCGGCGGCTGCGGCAGCCTTGGTCGGCGCCGGTGCGCCAGCGCCCTCGGCTTCGATGATGGCGACCACATTGCCCTGCGACAGATTGTCGCCAACCTTGACCTTGATCTCCTTGACCACACCGGCCACCGACGACGGCACTTCCATGGTGGCCTTGTCGCTTTCCAGCGTGACCAGGCCCTGGTCCTTCTTGACCGTGTCGCCGACGGCGACCAGCACTTCGATGACCGGGATGCCGGAGTAATCGCCGATATCCGGCACCAGCGCCTCCACCGCGCCACCGCTGGCGGCCGGGGCAGCCGGGGCAGCAGCGGCCGGAGCCGGCGCGCTCTGGGTAGCGGCAGCCGGGGCAGCGGCCTTGGCCGGTGCCGGAGCAGCAGCGGCCGGCTTGGCGGCTTCGCCTTCGGCCACTTCGATCAGCGCCACGACCTTGCCTTCGGACAGGCTGTCGCCGACCTTGACCTTCAGTTCCTTGACCACGCCAGCCACCGACGACGGCACTTCCATGGTCGCCTTGTCACTTTCCAGCGTCACCAGGCCCTGGTCCTTCTTGACCGTGTCGCCGACGGCGACAAGCACCTCGATTACCGGGATATCGCTGTAGTCACCGATATCGGGGACAAGTGCTTCCTTGATTTCGGCCATGGGGATAACTCCGGCAATCTGGTGTAGGGAAACGTCTATTGTGCGGCCAGCGGGGGCCAGCGCCAACCGTTACAGGTGTTTTCAGTACTCACGCAGCCGGGACACGCTGTTGCTCATGGGTTGCGGCCGCGACCAGTCGGTAGCGTATTGTCCGGACGATGTCCGCTTCATGTCGCCAGTGCGTCGGCTACCGGCTGCCAGGCCTGGCGCAGCCGCGGCAGCGACCAGGCCGCGTTGGCCGGGCTGGTGGACGGCAGTGCCAGCAGCCTTGGCGGAGTCTCCAGGCAGGGCAGCACCCAACGCTGGAATGCCTTCAGCGAAGCGGCACCGTTGCAGCCGATCAGCTCCAGCTCAGGAAGCGAAGCGATCAATGCCGGCAGCGCATTGGGCACTTCCGTGCCACGCACGATGTCGGCATCCAGACTGCCACGCCGCTCGCACTGGCCGATCACATCCCACAGGCCGATACCTGCCGCCTGTAGTGCCTGCAGTCGCTGCGCATAGGGCAGACCCGCGTCGAAGCCACAGATATCGGCCAGCACAGGCCAGAAGCGATTGCGCGGATGCGCGTAGTAGCGCTGCTCCTGCAATGACGCAACGCCGGGCATCGAACC
The DNA here is from genome assembly GCF_029841665.1 of Stenotrophomonas sp. GD03819. NCBI lineage: Bacteria > Pseudomonadati > Pseudomonadota > Gammaproteobacteria > Lysobacterales > Lysobacteraceae > Stenotrophomonas > Stenotrophomonas sp. GD03819. The sequence goes on along the minus strand of NZ_JAOCEW010000035.1, from coordinate 8,776 downwards.
CAGCAGCAGCACCCGGCACTTCATGTTCACCTGCGCTTGCAGGCCGACGCACACCGTTGCTTCGCTCACATCTTCTCCAACTGCATGAATGTCGCCGAAGGCCGAAAAGCCCATGAAAACAGGCTTTTCGCTCCGGTCGCTGAACAAGGAAAACTATTTTTTAACGTGCGTCGGATTCGATTCATGTTGGGGCGACTACGGTGTGCTCGCCCCACAACCGGGGGCCCAAAACAAGAAACATTAGGAGATACCCCCATGCGCTCCATCCGTATCCTGAGTCTCGCCCTGCTGACCTCCGCCGCCTTCGCGCCGGCCGCTTTCGCCCAGGACAGCAGCAGCACCGACACCGCTTCGGGCAAGCATTTTGCCGTTGTCGGCGGCATCTCGCTGCTGGAACCGAAGAACGACCCGATCACCGGCGTGAAGAAGACCGATGGTGGCCCGGCGCCGACCGTCAGCTTCAGCTACTACATCAACGACAACTGGGCCGTTGAGCTGTGGGGCGCTGCCGACAAGTTCGACAACAAGTTCAAGGGCCCGGACAACGCCCGCCTGGGCTCGGTCGAGCAGCAGCCGATCGCGCTGAGCGGCCAGTACCACTTCGGCCAGGCTGACAACGTGTTCCGCCCGTTCGTGGGCGTGGGCTACTACCAGTCGAGCTTCAGCAACGAGAAGCTGGGCAACGGCGCTGACACCGACATCCGCTTCAAGGATGCCAAGGGCGTGATCGGCACCGTCGGTGTGGACATGAACATCAACTCCACCTGGTTCGCCCGTGCTGACGCCCGCTACATGCGTTCGCGCCCGGACGTAAAGGTGGGCGGCGAGAAGATCGGCGAAGCCAAGATGGATCCGTGGACCGTCGGCTTCGGCATCGGCGCCCGCTTCTGATCCAGGCTGCACCTGCTTCACTGATGTAACGCGACGGGCCCTTCGGGGCCCGTCGTCGTTTCTGTCACCCGCGTTCCACCTGTAGAGCCGAGCCCATGCTCGGCTGCTTTTATGTAGAGTCGAGCCAAGCCCCTATCCCGAGTCGAGCGGCGGGCTCCGCGCGCATTGCGATGCGTTACGTTCAATGGCGCCCACGGTAAATGGTGGCGCGGCTCGGCTCTACATAAACAGGATGCGGAGGCACGATGCACGACGTCGACCTGCTGGTGATCGGTGGCGGCATCAACGGCGCCGGCATCGCCCGTGATGCCAGCGGCCGCGGCCTGCGCGTGCTGCTGTGCGAACAGCACGACCTGGCCGCGCATACCTCCAGTGCCAGCAGCAAACTGGTCCACGGCGGCCTGCGTTACCTGGAACAGGGCGAGCTGGGCCTGGTGCGCAAGGCGCTGGGCGAACGCGAGGTGGTACGCCGGCAGGCGCCCCATCTGGTCCATCCATTGCGCTTCGTACTGCCGTGGGAACCCCACCTGCGCCCACGCTGGATGCTGCGCATGGGACTGTGGCTGTACGACCACCTGGGCCGGCGCAGCCCGGCATTTCCCGCCTCGCACGTCCTGGACCTTCAGCGTGATCCGCTCGGCCCTTGGCTCTCTCCGGACCTGCGGCAGGCCTTCAGCTACGCCGACGCGCAGGTCGATGACGCGCGCCTGGTGCTGCTCAACGCCCTGGACGCTGCCCAACGTGGCGCGCAGGTACATGTGCGCAGCCGCTGCATCGAGCTGCGCCCTGTACAGGGCCATTGGCAGGCCATGCTGGAATCCGCCGATGGACAGCATCATGTGACCGCGCGCGCCGTCGCCAATGCGGCCGGTCCATGGGCCGGCGGCCTGCTGGAGCAGATGGAGGCACGCAGCGGCGGCCCGTCACTGCGGCTGGTACAAGGCAGCCACATCGTGCTGCGCCGTCCCTGGCCCGATGACAGTGCCTGCCTGCTGCAGCAGCCCGATGGCCGCGTGGTGTTCCTGCTGCCGTTCGCCCACGATCATCTGCTGGTCGGCACCACCGACACCGACTACCGCGGTGACCCGGCGCGCTGCGGCGTACTGCCCTCCGAGGTGAGCTACCTGTGCGCGGCCGCCAACCGTTATCTGCGCGAGCCGATCACTGCGCAAGACGTGGTCTGGCAGTTCGCCGGTGTGCGCCCACTACTGGCCGACCCGGACCCGCGTGCGACAAAGCTGAGCCGAGACTACCGCCTTCAGCTGCAGTCCGACCCGGCGCCGGCGCTGCATGTGCTGGGCGGCAAGCTGACCACCTACCGGGTGCTGGCCGAAGAAGCGCTGAACCTGCTGCGGCCAGCTCTGCCACAGATGGGACCGGCCTGGACGGCAGGTGGAGACCCGCTGCCGGGCAGCGACTGGGGTGACGCCGCACAGGCGCGCTCCCGCCTGCAGGCGCTGGCACCGTGGTTGCCCGAGGAAATCGCACGCCGCTGGGCCGGCGCCTACGGCAGCCGCAGCGCGGAGCTGCTGCATGGCCTGCAGGGTGTGAACGATCTTGGCGAGGACTTTGGCGGCGGCCTGCATGCGCGGGAAGTCGCCTTCCTGCGTGAGCACGAATGGGCCCTGGATGCCGAGGACGTGCTGTGGCGGCGGAGCAAGCTGGGGTTGCGGCTGGATGCGGCGCAGGCGGCGCGGCTGCAGGCGTGGATGGGGGGGCGGATCCCTTTCCCACGGAACGGGCTCTGACCCCCCGTGTTGCCACGTGTGCCAACCAGGGTTGGCAGCTACCAGGGCGTCCGCGCGCGACGCGATCGATGCATTAGGATCTCCCCATCGCTACCGGAGACGCTGCATGACGCCCCGCTACGTGCTGGCCATCGACCAGGGCACCACCAGTTCGCGCGCGATCCTGTTCGACCGTGCCGGCGACATCGTCGGCAGTGCGCAGCGCGAGTTCGCGCAGATCTTCCCGCAGCCCGGCTGGGTCGAGCATGACCCGCGCGAGATCCTCACGAGCGTCTATGCCACGCTGACCGAACTGCTCAGCCGCGGGCAGATCGACCCGCGCCATATCGCCGCACTGGGCATCACCAACCAGCGCGAAACCACCGTGGTCTGGGACCGTGCCACCGGCCAGCCGATCCACAATGCCATCGTCTGGCAGTCGCGGCAGAGCCACGCCATCTGCGAGCGGCTGAAGTCCGACGGGCATGAAGCGCTGATCCGCGAGCGTACCGGTCTACTGATCGACGCCTATTTCTCCGCCACCAAGGTGCGTTGGATACTTGACCATGTGGAGGGCGCGCAGCAGCGCGCCGAACGCGGCGAGCTGCTGTTCGGCACCATCGACAGCTGGCTGGTGTGGAACCTCAGTGGCGGCCAGGCGCACGTGACCGATTACAGCAATGCCGCGCGCACCCTGCTGTTCAACATCCACACGCTGGACTGGGATGACGACCTGCTGGCGCTGCTGGACATCCCGCGCGCGATGCTGCCTCAGGTGCGCGATTCCAGTTCGGTGTATGCGCACACCCGGCCGCAGTTCTTCTTCGACCACCCGATCCCGATCGCCGGCATCGCCGGTGACCAGCAGGCGGCGTTGTTCGGCCAGGCCTGCTTCCAGCCGGGCATGGTCAAGAACACCTATGGCACCGGCTGCTTCATGCTGATGCACACCGGCACGCAGGCGGTGCGTTCGCGCAACGGCCTGCTGACCACCATCGCCTGGGGCCTGGATGGCCGCGTGGAATATGCGCTGGAAGGTTCGATCTTCATCGCCGGCTCGGTGGTGCAGTGGCTGCGCGACGGCCTGCGGATGATCGAGCGCGCCAGTGACAGCCAGGCGCTGGCCGCGCAGGTGCCCGACAGCAGCGGCGTCTATCTGGTTCCCGCCTTCGTCGGCCTGGGGGCGCCGTACTGGCGCAGTGATGTGCGCGGTGCGATGTTCGGCCTGACCCGTGGCACCCGCAAGGCGCACTTCGTGCGCGCGGCGCTGGAAGCGATGGCCTACCAGACCCGCGACGTGCTCGATGCGATGCAGTCCGATGCCGGTATCGCGCTGACCGAACTGCGCGCCGATGGCGGCGCGATCGGCAACGACTTCCTGGCCGGCTTCCAGGCCGACATCCTCGGCGTGCCACTGCTGCGGCCGCGGTTGACCGAGACCACCGCGCTGGGCGCGGCCTACCTGGCCGGTCTGGCAGTGGGCTTCTGGTCCAGCCGCGAACAGATCGCCGCGCAATGGGGCCTGGACCGGCGCTTCGAGCCACAGATGGACGTGGCCCGGCGTGAAAAACTGTATGCAGGATGGCAGCAGGCCGTTGCCGCCACCCTCGCCTTCCACGTCGACTGACTTTGTAGAGCCGAGCCATGCTCGGCTGCCGTTGGTGGGGCGCCGCAAAAAAGCAGAGCCGAGCATGGGCTCGGCTCTACAGGGACATTGGCGCCGGCAATCAGAACGCCGGCAGCACCGCGCCCTTGTACTTGGTCTCGATGAAGGCCTTCACCTGCGGGCTGGTCAGGGCCTTGGCCAGCTTCTGCACGCGGGCGTCGTCCTTGTTGTCCGGGCGCGCGACCAGGAAGTTCACGTACGGCGAGTCCTTGCTTTCGATCGCCAGTGCATCCTTGGTCGGGTTGAGGCCGGCGTCCAGCGCGTAGTTGGTGTTGATCAGGGCCAGGTCGACCTGGTCCAGCACGCGCGGCAGCATCGCCGAGTCCAGCTCGCGGAACTTCAGGTTCTTCGGATTGGCGGTGATGTCACGCAGGGTCGACAGCGCGTTGGTCGGATCCTTCAGCTCGATCACGCCGGCCTTGTGCAGCAGGATCAGCGCACGGCTGTTGTTGCTCGGGTCGTTCGGGATCACCACGTCGGCGCCTTCGCGCAGCTCGGCCAGCGACTTGATCTTGCGCGAGTACGCACCGAACGGCTCGATGTGCACGCCGATCACCTTCACCAGATCGGTCTTGCGGTCGCGGTTGTAGGCGTCCAGGTAAGGCTCGGTCTGGAAGTAGTTGGCGTCCACCTGCTTCTGCACCAGCTGGTCGTTGGGCTGCACGTAGTCGTTGAATACGCGCACGTCCAGATCCACGCCTTCCTGCTTGAGGATCGGCTTGACCACTTCAAGGATCTCGGCATGCGGCACGGCCGTGGCGGCCACCACCAGCTTCTGCGAGGGCTCGCCGGACGTGCCGCAGGCGGTCAGGGCCAGCGCAGCGGCGAGCAGGGGCAGCAACAGGGTCTTCTTCATGGGCGGGAGGGTTCTCGGGGGGAGTGTCAGGAGTTGTCGTAGTTGCTCAGGGCGAGCTCAAGCAGCGCCTTGGCCTGCTCGCGCAGCATCACCGGTTCGACGATCTCGGCATCCGAGCCGTAGTGCAGCACGTCCATCAGCAGCTCGCGCGAGACACTGTACGGCACCTTCAGTTCATAGCGGCCGTCGGCCAGGAAGCGGCCCTGCTGCTTGGAATGCCAGTGCTCGTCGGCCACCCAGCGCGCGGCCTTGGCGCTGAACAGGATGGTCGCCCAGCCCTTCGGCGCGCCGGAGAAGATGCCGTAGCTGGCCCCCAGCTGCTCGTCCAGTTCGCTGTCGGCCACGTCGCGGGCGGTGCTGTCGATCACCCGCGCCTTGTGGATGCGATCCACGGCAAAGCTGCGCAGCGCCTCGCGGTCATGGTCCCAGGCATCCAGGTACCAGTTGTCGCGGTAGTGGGTCAGGCGCTGCGGCGAAACGGTGCGCTTGGTCGGCTCGTCGGTGGAGCGGGCGCGGTACTCGAACGCCAGCTGGCGGCGCTCCAGCACCGCCGAAGCCACGCTGCGGAAGCTGCCTTCATCGAACTTGCGGCCACGGTGCGGAATTACCCGCACGCGGTCCACCGGCCAGCTGGAAACACCAGCCTGGGCTGCCAGCAGGCTCTCGATGCGCTGCTGCAGAGGTGCCAGCACCGAGGACAGCACGCCGCCGCCGGTCCGCGCCAGCAGGTGCTGCGAGGCCAGCAGGGCATGCAGTTCCTCCGAGCTCAGCCACAGGCCGGGCAGCTCGAAGCGGTCGCTCTCGTCGGCCTGGTAACGGAAGCCGGCCTCGCCGTCGCCCTCGATCGGTGCCATCAGCGCGTCGCGCAGGAAGGCCAGATCGCGGTAGACGGTGGCACGGGAGCAACCGAGCTTGTCCTGCAGGGTCGCCACCGTCACCGGATAGCGTGCGGACTTGAGCAGACGATGCAGGGCGGTGATGCGTTCGTATCGGTCCATACCCCCGATTATGTCCGAGTCGCGGGTCTTGTGTGGGACGTTTGGGCTATCGTGGTCGCCCCCACCCCTCTGGAACACCCGATGCGCCGGTTGCCTGCCCTGTCCCTGCTGGCCTGCCTGCTGCTGGCCGCCTGTGATCGCGCGCCCGCGCCGGCCAGCACCGACGCGCCCGTGCCTGCGGCGGATCCGGCGCAGGCGGTACTGGGCGCCAGCCAGCGCTTCTCGGCCCTGCGCAGCTTCCACGCCGAACTGGAGGTGCTGGGTGCACCGCAGCCGGTGCGCAGCGCCATGGACTTCGTCGCCCCCGACCGCTTCCGGGTGCAGACCCCGGCCGGTCCGCAGACGATCATCGGCGACACCATGTTCCTGCAGGCCGACGACGCGATCCGGCAGGTGCCGACCCCACCGGGCCTGCTCGAGCAATGGCGCAACCCGCTGCCGGCCGATGCCCTGCCCGCCGATCTGCAGGCCGAAGACCTGGGCAGCCAGTCGCTGGACGGGGTCGAGACGCGTAACTACCGCCTGCGTGGCGCGCAGCCCGGCGAACGCCTGGAGTACTGGGTGGACGCGCAGGGCCTGCCGCGGCAGATCGTCCGCAGCGGCAGCAGCAATGGCCGCAGCTTCCAGCTGCGCCTGCGCTATTCGCGCTTCAACGACCCGGCATTGCGCGTCGATCTGCCCTGAATAGGCGATCGCGGCAACGTCTGCTGAAGAAACCGTTTGGATCGATTCGGACCGCCATCACGCTTCCAGTATCATCACCGGCTGTCAACCGCTTCGGAGAAGCCCCGATGTCCCTGCGCGTGTCCCTGCTGATCCCCCTGCTGCTGTGCGCACCGCTTGCGTATGCGCAGGATGCCTCCGAACTGGCGGCGATGTCCTCGCCGTGGAGCGGCAGTGGCGGCGAGCTCGGCTTCGCTTCGGCACGCGGCAACAGCAGCACCGAGAGCTTCAACGGCCGCCTGCGCCTGCGCTACACCGATGGCGACTGGGTGCACAGCATGGACCTGGCCGGCCTGCGTTCCAGCTCCAAGGTGATCGAGACCCGCGACGACGGCTCCACCAGCCGCCGCAACAACACCACCGCCAACCGCTACACCGGCAGTGCCGGCAGCGCGCTGCAGCTGGGCGAGCACCGCCAGCTGACGGCCACGGTGCGTACCGAGCGCGATGACTTCGCCACCTACGACCGCCAGAGCTCGTTCGGTCTGGGTTACGGCACCCGCCTGTGGAACACCGAGCGTTTCTCGTTCGACGCACAGATCGGCCCCGGTGTGCGCCGCACCCACAGCACCGAGGACGACCGCACCCGCACCGGCATGATCGGCCGCGGCCTGTTCGACATGAAGTACTCACTGACCGACAACACCGACCTGGTCAACACCCTGCTGGTCGAATCGGGTTCCTACAACACCTTCGGCCAGAACGACTTCGGGGTTTCGGTGAGCATGAACGAGCATCTGGCGCTGAAGGCCGGCTGGCAGGCGCGTTACAACAGTGACGTGGCCGAGGACAAGCGCAAGACCGATACGCTGACCACGATGAACGTGGTCTACAAGTTCAAATAAGCAGAACGGGCGCCGAGGGCGCCCGTTCTCTTTCGGTAGTGCCGGCCGCTGGCCGGCAACCGCATTCAATCAGGGCAAGAGGTTGCCGGCCAGCGGCCGGCACTACCTGCGATGGTTTAGACGTTCAGCAGTTCGCCGGCACCGGCATCCAGCAGCATGTTCGCCACGCGCCGGCCCAGCGCTTCCGGGGCATTGGCCGGGCCCACCGCCTCGGCACGCACCGCACGGCCATCGCTGGCGCTGCCAACCAGCCCCTGCAGGTGCAGGTCGTCGCCCTGCCACTGCGCGATGGCCGCAACCGGTACATGGCAACTGCCATGCAACGCACGGTTCATCGCCCGCTCGGCTTCCACGCAGGCACGCGTGGCCGTGTCATCAAGCGGGGCGAACAACGCCATCAGGCGCGCATCGCCGCCATCGCACTCCACTGCCACCGCGCCCTGCGCCGGGGCCGGCAGCCACTGCGGCGGTTGCAGGCGCGCGACGATGCGCCCGCCCAGGCCCAGACGCTCCAGGCCGGCCACGGCCAGCACGATGGCGTCGTAGCCGCCGTTGTCGAGCTTGGCCAGGCGGGTGTTGACGTTGCCGCGCAGGTCCAGCAGCTCCAGGTCCGGGCGCAGCGCGCGCAGCTGGGCCTGACGACGCAGCGACGAGGTACCGACCCGCGCGCCGATCGGCAGCGCGTCCAGCGAGGCGTACAGATTGGAGACGAAGCCATCGGCGGGATCGTGGCGGGTCAGCATTGCCGGCAACGCGAACGGCGCGTCCAGTTCCATCGGCACATCCTTCAGCGAATGCACGGCGCAGTCGGCCTCGCCACGCAGCATGGCCAGCTCCAGTTCCTTCAGGAACAGGCCCTTGCCACCAATCGCGGCCAGCGAACGGTCGAGCACCTCGTCGCCGCGGGTGCTCATCGGCACCAGTTCCACATGCAGGCCGGGGTGGGCCTGGCGCAGGCGGTCGGCGACGTGTTCGCTCTGCCAGAGGGCGAGCGGGCTCTTGCGGGTGGCGATGCGGACGGTTTCCATCCGGTCATTATCGCGCCTCCGGCGGGGATACGGCCAACGGCG
>NZ_JAOCEW010000034.1:0-49633 GCF_029841665.1 Stenotrophomonas sp. GD03819 | reverse complement strand
GGGTTGCCTTCGGCATCGATCACCGTCACCTCGCCCAGGTTCAGCGCACGCACGGCCGCTTCGGTCTGCTTGAGGTCACCCACCACCACCCAGGTCAGGGCCTGCGGCTTGATCTCGGCAGCGGCCTGCTGCACCTGCGCCGGGGTCATCGCCTCGATCTCGGCCTTGCGGCGCAGCACGTAGTCGTCCGGGCGCTTGAACTGCACGATCGAACCGATGGTCGACGCCACCGCGCTGGCGGTCTCGTAGGCACCGGGCAGGCTCAGCGTCTGGATGTTGCGGATGCGGTTCACCTCGTCGGCGGTGGCCGGCTTGCTGCCATCGGCGAACGCGGCGATTTCCTTGCGCATTTCCGCCATCGCCGGACCGGTCTTGTCGATCTGCACCGGCGCGCTGGCCATCCACGGACGCTGGCCCACCGAGTTGACCGCGCTGCTGCGTGCACCGTACGACCAGTGCTTGTCTTCACGCAGGTTCATGTTCAGGCGCGAGGTGAAGTCACCGCCGATGACGCCGTTGGCGATGTCGAAGCGGGTCGAGCTGGCAGCGCTCGAAGGCGCCACCACCTGGCCGGCGAACAGGTTGGCCTGCACCGCGCCCGGCTGGTCGATCAGGAACACGCGCGGGCCCTTCGGCAGCGCTACGTCGGTGGCCGCCTTCACCTGCGGGGCGTCGCCACTGGCCTTCCAGTCGCCCAGCTGCTTGTCCAGCAGCGGCACGATCTCGGCCAGGGTGGTGTCACCGACCACGATCAGGGTGCCGTTCTGCGGGCGCAGCCAGTCGTGGTGGAAGTCGACCAGGTCTTCGCGGGTCAGGCCATTGATCGCCGCTTCGTCACCGCTGCCGGTGAACGGAATGGCATACGGGTGGCCCTTGCCGTACAGCAGCGGCGGCAGCACGCGCATCGCCACCGCACCCGGGTTGACCTTCTCCTGCTGGATGCCGGCGATCCAGCTCGCCTTGACCCGGTCGATCTCGCCCTGCTCGAAGCGCGGCTCACGCAGCAGGTCGCGGTACAGCGCCAGCGACGGTGCAAGGTTTTCCTTCAGCGCCGACAGGTCCACGCTCATCGAATCCAGGCCGGCCGAGGCATCCAGGCTGGCACCCAGTGCGTCGGCGGCATCGGCGAAGGCCAGCGAGCCGAGCTTGCCGGCGCCTTCGGTCATCAGGCTCATGGTGAAGTTGGCGGTGCCCGGCTTGCGGCCCTGGTCGGCGCTGAAGCCGCCCGGGAACTGGTAGCTGAACTGCACCACCGGAATCTCGTGGCGCTCGGCCAGGATCACCTGGGTGCCGTTCTTCAGCGTGGCGCGCTGCAGCGCCGGGAACTTCAACTGCGGGAACTCGCGGGTCTGCGGCACGCCGGCCTTGCGGTCGACCTGCTCGGGCAGGGTGCTGTACTTGGGGTCCACCGCCGGCACGTTGAACGGCTTCGGCGCCTGGCTCGGGTCTTCCTTCAGCGCCACGCGCTCACCCGGTGCGATCACCAGGGTGTGGCTGCCCGTGTCCAGCCACTGCGCGCCCAGCCGGCTCAGATCAGCAGCACTGGCCTTCTCGATGTTGGCCAGCGAGGTGCGGAAGCAGCCCGGGTCGCCGGTGAACACCGCGCACTCCGCCAGTGCATCGGCCTTGCCGCCGAAGCCACCAATGCGCTCGATGCCGCGGATGAAACCGGCGCGGGCACTGGTCTTGGCGCGCTCCAGCTCGGCCGCGGTCGGGCCCTGCTTGATCAGGCGGTCCAGTTCCTCGTCGATGATCTTCTCGACCTTGGCCGGGTCCTGGCCCTGCTTGACCGTCGCCATGATCACGAAGTTCGAACCCAGCTGCGACGTAGACAGGCCCGACGCGATGCTGTCCACCAGCTTGTCCTGGTGCTGCAGGCGCTGGCTCAGGCGCGAGGACTTGGCACCGCCCAGGACCTGCGCGAACAGTTGCAGCTGATCGACATCGGTGGTGCCGACCTGCGGCACGTTCCAGGCGCGGTAGATGCGCGCCTGCGGCACCTTGTCCGTCATCGTCTCGCGCGTGTCGGCGCTGCGCTTGGCCACGTTCACGGCCGGCTGCGCCATGGTCGGGCCGGCCGGGATGGCGCCGAAGTACTTGCCGACCTTTTCCTTGGCGGTGGCCAGGTCGATGTCGCCGGCCAGCACCAGCACCGCGTTGTTCGGGCCGTACCAGGTGCGGAACCAGCTCTTCACGTCATCCAGCGACGCCGCGTTCAGATCGTTCATCGAACCGATCACGCCGTGGTGGTACGGGTGGCCAACCGGGTACAGCGCCTTGTTGAGCTGGTCCCAGGCCTGGCCGTAGGGCTGGTTCTCGCCCTGGCGCTTCTCGTTCTGCACCACGCCACGCTGCTCGTCCAGCGCCGCCTGGTCGATCGCACCGACCAGATGGCCCATACGGTCCGATTCCATCCACAGCGCCATGTCCAGCGCGGTGGTGGGCACGTTCTCGAAGTAGTTGGTGCGGTCGGTATTGGTGGTGCCGTTCTGGTTGGTGGCACCGACCTGCTTGAACGGCTCGAAGAATTCGCCGTCGTGGTTTTCGCTGCCCTGGAACATCAGGTGTTCAAACAGGTGCGCGAAGCCGGTACGGCCCGCCGGCTCGTCCTTGCTGCCCACGTGGTACCAGACATTGACCGCGACGATCGGCGCCTTGCGATCGGTATGCACGATCACGCGCAGGCCGTTGGGCAGGGTGAACTGCTCATACGGGATATCGACCTTCGCCGGTGCGGCCGGCTTGGCCGCCAGCGCATGGGAAGGCACAAGCGTGCCCAGGGCGGTGCTGAGGGCGACGGCCAGCAGTGCAGCGCGCGGGCGAAGGGCGAGAGACATATCCGGATCCTTGGTCACATAGGTGAACCCCGATCCTAGCCTGCGCACGCAGCGGCAGGAATCGGCCAGCAGTCACTGGGGGTGTTTGCCCCTGTGCCCCATCCGCGGTGCCGATCTGCCCTGCCTGACCCGTCACATGCGCCCGCCAGGAACGTCCGGACAGTGTCCGCGGCGCATCGAATGGACAGGTGTCCGCCCACCGGACACTTTCCGACGCAAAAAACCCTTGTAAATCAACAACTAAAAGTTGGCACGGGGATTGCTTGGTACTTCCTGCGCCAGGAAGGGCTTCAGACGAAAGCTGACTGAAGACTGAACAAATGCAGGAAATCGAAAATTCTCCTTGCATGCCCAGAATCGGTGTACTACATTACTACCACACCACTGATCACCAACACTAAACAGGCCCCGTCATGAACGCCAAGACCATTGCCATCGCCATCGCCCTGATCGCCGGCACCGCGGTTGTTTCGTCGGTGCAGGCCTCCGAATCCATCAAGACGCTGTCCACCGTGCAGGTCCGCCCGGCCGCCGACCAGCTGGCCCAGCAGGCCTGGGAACAGGCCAGCGGCATCCCGACCCTGGCCACCGTGGAAGTGCGCCCGAGCGCCGACCAGCTGGCCGAGCGCAGCGGCTACGTCGCCGCCCCGGTTGCGGCCGCGATGCCGATCACCACCCTGGCCTCGGTGGAAGTGCGCCCGAGCCTGGAACAGCGCGTCGCCCTGGCCGCCGAACTGGAAGCCCAGCGCTACGCCGCCACCCTGGCTGCCGCCGCCACCAACGTTGCCCACTCGGTCATCGTCAACCTGCCGGCCTTGCAGGTGCGTCCGAGCGCCGCCGACCTGCAGGCCCTGGCCACCGAAACCGCCCAGGTCCTGCTGCGCCCGTAAGCGGTGCCGCCCTGCCCAGCGCAGGGCGTGCGCCGTAAAGGCGGCCGCCGTCGCAGGTACACTGCGCCGATGAATGCCGCGCCCCAGTTCCACGTGATCCTGTTCCAACCGGAAATCCCGCCCAACACGGGCAATGTGATCCGGCTCTGTGCCAACACCGGCGCGCAGCTGCACCTGGTCGAGCCGCTCGGCTTCGCACTGGAAGACAAGCAGCTCAAGCGCGCCGGGCTGGACTACCACGAGTATTCACGCCTGCAGGTGCACCCCGACCTGGATACCGCGCTGGCGCGGATCGCACCGAAACGGTTGTTCGCCCTGAGTACGCGTGCCAGCGTCCGCTATGACAGCGTGGCCTTTGAAGACGGTGATGCATTCCTGTTCGGCCCCGAAAGCCGCGGCCTGCCGCAGGACGTGCTCGATGCCCTGCCCGATGGCCGCCGCCTGCGCCTGCCGATGCGGCCGGACAACCGCAGCCTCAATCTTTCCAACACCGTTGCCGTGGTGATGTACGAAGCGTGGCGGCAGCACGGGTTTGCCGGCGGGGCGTAGCTCCACGCGTCTCTCTTCTGCCTGATTGTTGCTGTGGCGGGCGCATGCGTTCATGGCGTTACTTTTCTTTCCACGCGGAAAGAAAAGTAACCAAAAGAAACGCGCCGCCGTCTGCGAGCCGGTGCTGCGCACCGGTACCCTGCGCTCCTCGGCCCGCCGGGGGACGGCGCGGAACTCGCTGCGCTCAGACACCCGCGCCTCTTCGCCCCCGCCGGACCTGCGGTGCTCGGCTCGCTTCAAGGCGGACCCAACAGCCGCGCGGTAGATCCACGCCATGCGTGGATGCCCTCCGCCTGGATCAATCAGGAGTGGGCGCCCTTGCGTTGCCCGGGGCGCGTGCACCCTACCTGGCAACGCCGGCCAGCGGCCGGCACTACCGGTGCACTCAGAACGCGTTGATGCCGGTCAGCTCGCGGCCGATCACCAGCTGGTGCACGGTCTCGGTGCCTTCATAGGTGATCACCGATTCCAGGTTCAACGCATGCCGGATCGCCACATGCTCGGTGGTGATCCCAGCCCCACCGAGCAGATCGCGACACTCGCGGGCGATATCGATGGCCATGCGGCAGTTGTTCCACTTGGCCAGGCTGACCTGCTGCGGCTGCAGCTGGCCGGCTTCCTTCAGCCGGCCCAGCTGCAAGGCCAGCAGCTGCGCGGTGGTGATGCGGCGGGCCATCTCGGCCAGCTTGATCTGCGCGCTCTGCGTGGCCGCCAGCGGGCGACCGAACAACACGCGCTCCTTGGCGTAGCCCAGCGCTTCATCCAGGCAGGCAATCGCCGCGCCGATCGGGCCCCAGCTGATGCCATAGCGGGCCTGGGTCAGGCAGCCCAGCGGCCCCTTCAGGCCCTTCACGTTCGGCAGGCGGTGGCTGTCGGGCACGCGCACGTCATCGAAGAACAGCGCACCGGTCAGCGAGGCGCGCAGGCTCATCTTGTGCTTGATTTCCTGCGTGGTGAAGCCGGCCATGCCCTTCTCCAGCACGAAGCCCTGGATACCGTCCTCGGTCTGCGCCCAGACGATGGCCAGATCGGCCACCGGGCCGCTGGTGATCCACATCTTGCTGCCGCTGATGCGCCAGTCACTGCCGTCGCGCACGGCGCGGGTCTTCATGCTGGCCGGGTCGGAACCCCCATGCGCCTCGGTCAGGCCGAAGCAGCCGATCAGCTCGCCGCGCGCCATCGCCGGCAGCCACTGCTGGCGCTGTTCCTCGCTGCCATAGGCGTAGATCGGGTACATGCACAGCGAGCTTTGCACCGAGACGAAGCTGCGCAGGCCCGAATCGCCGCGCTCCAGCTCCTGGCAGATCAGGCCGTAGCTGACCGCGCCGAGGCCACCGCCGCCGTACTCGGTCGGCAGCGTTGCACCCAGCAGGCCCAGTGACGCGATCTCCGGCACCAGTTCAGACGGAAAACGGGCCTGGTCGAAGGCATCGCCGATGATCGGCAGCACGCGCTCGTTGGTGAAGCGGGCGACACTCTCCTGCACCGCACGCTCTTCCTCGTTGAGCAGGGAACGGACATCGAACAGATCGTACGGATGCAAAGCCATGGCACTCACACGCAGTCAGGACCCGGCCATTGTCGGTCATCCGGGCAGCGCGTGCCGACCAGGGTTAGCCCCCACCAGGGCTGAGGCACTACGCTGCGCTGCAGCAATCGTGCGGTGAACGGCGTCTATCTAGCTCGATCACGCGCGTCCCGGTACCCTGACACATTCAAACAACCGTTTCGCCCGTGGCCGCACGCGCGATTCCCAGGCACCGCCGGTGGCCCCGATGCCGGCCCTACCCACGAGTCATGCAATCGATGAGCGCTGAAGCCAACGCCCTGCCCCCGCGTGAAGTAATGGAGTTCGACGTGGTGATCGTCGGCGCCGGCCCCGCCGGCCTGGCCACCGCGATCCGCCTGCGCCAGCGCGCGATCGAAGCCGGCCGCGAGCTGTCGGTGTGCGTGCTGGAAAAGGGCTCCGAACCAGGCGCCCACGTGCTGTCCGGTGCGGTGATGGACCCGCGCGCGCTGACCGAACTGTTCCCGGACTGGGCCGAGCGCGGCGCACCGCTGAAGCAGAAGGTCACCCGCGACGAATTCCTGTTCCTCAGCGAAACCGGCGCACGCAGCACGCCCAACGCGCTGCTGCCGGAGTGCTTCCACAACGAAGGCAACTACATCATCAGCCTGGGTGAAGTGACCCGCTGGCTGGCGCAGCAGGCCGAGGCGCTGGAAGTGGCCATCTTCCCCGGCTTCGCCGCCGCCGAAGTGCTGTACGGCGACAACGGTGAAGTGATCGGCGTGGCCACCGGCGACATGGGCATCGAGAAGGACGGCAGCATCGGCCCGGCGTTCGAACGCGGCATGGCGCTGCAGGCGAAGTACACGATCTTCGCCGAAGGCGCGCGCGGCCACCTCGGCCGCCAGCTGATCGCCCGCTACACGCTGGACGAAGGCAAGGACCCGCAGGCCTACGGCATCGGCATCAAGGAACTGTGGCAGATCGACCCGGCCAAGCATGAGCCGGGCCTGGTGGTGCATGCCGCCGGCTGGCCGCTGGACAGCGATACCTACGGCGGTGCGTTCCTGTACCACGCCGACGGCGGCAAGGTCGCCATCGGCTACGTGGTCGGCCTGGACTACAAGAATCCGTGGCTGAGCCCGTTCGAGGAATTCCAGCGCTTCAAGACACATCCGTCCATCCGCAAGCACCTGGAGGGTGGCACCCGCATCGGTTACGGCGCGCGTGCGATCACCGCCGGTGGCCTGCTGTCGCTGCCCAAGACGGTGTTCCCGGGTGGCGCACTGGTCGGCTGCGAGGCCGGCTACCTCAACGCCAGCCGCATCAAGGGCAGCCACGCGGCGATCAAGACCGGCATGCTGTGCGCCGACGCCGCGTTCGACGCGCTGGCCGCCGACCGCCAGCACGATGAACTGAGCGCCTACCCGAAGGCATTCGAAGCCAGCTGGCTGTTCACCGAACTGCAGCAGGCCAAGAACTTCAAGCAGTGGTTCAAGAAGGGCCAGACCGTGGCCACGCTGATGACCGGCGTGGAGCAGTGGCTGCTGCCCAAGCTGGGCGTGCGCAATCCGCCGTGGACGCTGCACCGCACCCAGCCGGATCATGTCTGCCTGGAACCGGCGTCCAAGCACACCCGCATCGCCTACCCCAAGCCCGATGGCGTGCTGACCTTCGATCGTCTCAGCTCGGTGTTCCTGAGCAGCACCAACCACGACGAGAACCAGCCCAGCCACCTGACGCTGAAGGATCCGAGCATTCCGGTGAAGGTGAACCTGGCCGAATACGCCGGTCCGGAAGCGCGCTACTGCCCGGCCGGCGTGTACGAGTTCGTCGGCGAAGCCGACAGCGCGCGGCTGCAGATCAACGCGCAGAACTGCGTGCACTGCAAGACCTGCGACATCAAGGACCCCACCCAGAACATCGTCTGGGTGACCCCGCAGGGCGGCGGCGGCCCGAACTATTCGGGCATGTGATTGCTCCGGGCTGCGACGGCGTGTCGCAGCCCGCCTGCCCCGCAGCGTCGCTATCCTGCCCGCCCATGCGCGCTTTCTGCCTGCCCATCACCGTTGTCGTGGCCCTGGCGGCCACGGCCTGCCAGCGCCCGCCTGCGGCTCCGGCCACGCCGGAACAGGCGCACCAGCAGGCCATGCAGCGCGCGTTTGAACTGTGTGCCGGCTGCCACACCGTACAGCCCGGCGGCATCCACCGCTTCGGGCCGAACCTGCACGGCGTGATCGGTCGTCGCGCCGGCAGCCTGCCCGACTACGGCTACTCCGAGGGCATGCGCCGCGCCGACATCACCTGGACCGCGCAGACCCTGGATGCGTTCCTGCAGTCGCCCACCCACGTGGTGCCCGGCACGCGCATGTACAACGCTTTCCCCAGCGCCGAACGCCGCGCGCTGGTGATCGCCTACCTGCAGCAGCAGCCGGCTCAGTGAGCCAGGCGCTGCAGTTGCTGCTGCAGCCGCGCGACGAACCCCGCCACCGCCTCGAACAACGGCTCCGGATCGGTCTCGGCTGCGTCCTGCAGGCGCTCGACCAGGGCATTGGCCTGCCCGGCCAGCACCGTCGCCCCCACCGCACCCAATCCACCGGCCTGGCGATGCAGGTGCAGTGCGGCAGACATGCGGTCACCGGCCTGCACGGCGCGCCGTACGCCCGCCAGATCACCTTCGCTGGCCTGCAACAGGCTGTCGCGCAGCTGCTCGGCCACCGCGCGCGAGCCGAAGCGCCGCTGCAGGCTGTCCAGATCGGGCAGCGTCCCACCATCGTCGGCAGCGGACTCGGCCAGCTCCTCAAACGACTGTCCCTGCGCCTGCGGCAACCAGCGCAGCAGCGCGGTACGCAGCGTGGCCAGTGACAACGGCTTGGCCAGCACTTCGTCCATGCCGGCCTCACGGCAACGACGCGCATCGTCGTCCAGCACACTGGCGGTCAGCGCCAGTACGGTCAGCCGCGGCTGGCCGTTGCGGCCCTCGCGTTCGCGCAGCAGGCGGGTGAATGCGAAGCCATCCAGCACCGGCATCCGGCAATCGGTGATGACCAGATCGAACGGCTCCGACGCCAACCGATCCAGCCCCTGCTGGCCATCGCCGACCAGCACATGCGGCACGCCCAGTTGCTGCAGGCGCCAGGCCATCATCGCCTGGTTGGTCGGATGATCTTCGATCACCAGCACGCGTGCCTCGCGCAGCGCCGGCGGCAGTAGCGCCGCTTGTTCCTGCTCAGCGACCAACACTTCAACATCACCACTGCTGGCTTCCACCAGCGACAGCCGCACCTCGGCGCGGGTGCCCTCACCCAGCGTGCTGTGCAGCTCCAGCTCGCCATCCATCATCTGCACCAGGCGCTGGCAGATGCTCAGGCCCAGGCCGGTACCACCATGGTCGCGCTGGATATACGCACCGGCCTGGGTGAACGGCGCAAACAGGTGCTGCAGCTTTTCCGGTGCGATGCCGATGCCGGTGTCGGTGACGCTCAGGCACAGCGGCTGGCTGCCGTCCTCGGCGGTCGGCCCCAGCACTTCCAGCTGCAGCCGCACTTCGCCGCGCACGGTGAACTTGATGGCGTTGCTGAGCAGGTTGAACACGATCTGACGCAGGCGCACACCATCCACTTCGTGCGCGGCCGCCAGCTGCGGGTCGATCTGCACGTGCAGGTCCAGCTCACGCGCACTGGCCTGCGCCGACAACAACCGGCACACGCTTTCCAGCAATGGCCGCAGCGGCTGCGGCACCGGTTCCAGGCACAGCGCGCCGGCCTCCAGCCGCGAGTAATCGAGGATGTCGTCGAGGATCTGCCGTAGCATCTGCGCCGAATCCTCGATCACCCCCAGGATGCGCTGCTGCTCGGCATCCAGCGGCGAATGCGCCAGCACCTCCAGCATGCCCAGCACGCCACTCATCGGCGTGCGGATCTCATGGCTCATGGTTGCCAGGAAACGCGACTTCGCTTCCGCGGCCTGTTCGGCGTCGGCCTTGGCCGCAGTCAGGGCCTCGGCCTGCGCACGCGCCTCGCTGACATCCACCCAGTAACCACTCCAGGTCACCGCACCTGCTTCGGCCGCATAGGGATGGGCCTGGCTGCGCACCCAGCGCGCGCCGGCACCTTCAGGTCGCAGCCGGAATTCCAGAATGAGCGGTGCGAACTGGCGCGCCGCCTGCTCGACCGCATGCAGGATGTGCTCGCGGTCGTCTTCCTCGATGCGCTCCAGCAGGCACGTTGCATCCTGTTCGGCCTGCTGCCGGCTGATTCCGAACAACGCCTGCAGGTCACCGGCGATGAACGGGAAGCTGAGGGTTCCGTCTGCCGCACGGCGCGCCTGATAGACCACGGCGGGCAGGTTGTCGGTGACTTCGGCCAGGCGCTGTTCCAGATGACGTCGCCCGGCCACCTCGCGGCGCAGCCGCCAATGCCCGATGGCGTGCACCAGCAGCGCGGTGAGCAGCACCAGCAGCAGCGGCACGCCCCAGCGCGCCACGCGGGTCCAGTCGAGCCCGTTGCGATATTCGACGGCCAGCCAGTCGCCGCGCAGGGCCTCGCGCTGGCGTGGGGTCATCTGCAGCAGCAGGCGGTCGAAAGTAGTGGCCAGGGCGGCATGGCGGCGCTCGACAGCCAGCACCAGCTGATCGTTGAAGCCAGCCGGTGCGGCCACCTGCAGGCGCCCCGGGAAGCGGCTGCGCAGCAGATGGTCAACCACGGCCAGATTGCCTACATAGGCATCGGCGTCGCCATTGATCAGGCGCTGCAGGGCCTGTTCCGCGCTGCGCGCCGCGATGATCCGGGCCTGCGGTGCCTGCTGCAGCACATAGCCACGCACACGCTCCGGATCGGACAGCAGCACCCGCCTGCCCTGCAGGTCGGACAGGCCCAGCAGCGCCGGGCTGTCACGCTGGCTGACGATCACGTTCGGCACGCTGATGAAGGGCTGGCTGAACACCCAGTCCGGGCCCAGGTAGCGCGAATCGGCAGGAATGCCCATTACCGCCTGCAGCTCGCCGCGGCGTGCCTTCTCGCGCACCTCGTACCAGTCATGGCTGTTTTCCACCTGCAGGTTGGCGCCGGCCTGCAGCAAACGCCGCAGGTATTCGCTGGCCAGGCCGCTGGGTCTGCCATCCTGGTCCGCGAACGACAGCGGCGCCGCGTTCGGCGCGAAGCCGATCTTCAACGGCTGCTCCAATACCCGCTTCTCGGCCTGGCTCAGCGCCAGCTGTGCCGATGCCGACCACCGCGGAGGTGGCAGCCAGCGCTGCACCAGCGCATCGCGCTGGGCCTGGCTGGTCGCGGCCAGCGCCAGGTCCAACGCTTCGGCCAGCGGCTGCTTGCTGTTGGGAATGCCGAAGTGCAGCCGTTCGGGCGGCAGATCGCTGGGGCGCAGCAGCACGACCCCCTGCAGGTCCTCGCGGGCGATCAGTTCGGTGGCTACGTACGCATTGCCGATGTAAACGTCAGCCTTGTCGTCTCTGACCATCTCCAGCGCCGCCAGCGAGCTGTTTGCGACAAGCTGTCGTGCCCGGGGGAAGCGCGCCCGCACCTGCGGGCCGGTCAGGAAGTCCTGCTCGATCACCACCCGCAGTCCATCCAGGTCGGGGATGTCGGAGGCACGCAGGTCATCCGGGCGTCCCACCAGGGCCAGCGGCGCCTCGCCATAGGCGGCGGTATAGACCATGCAGCGGGTGAGGTCGGCACTGAGACCGACATTCATCACCACGTCGATCTCACCACGACATGCCGCGTCCAGCACGGATGTCCAGTCGGAATAGCGCCTCGCCTCGACCTTCATGCCTAGCTGACGGGCGAGAAGCGACAGATAATCGGGTCCGAGGCCGACCTGCTGGCCATCACGGAGGGACTCGAACGGCGGCCAGCCACTGTCATACTGGCCCACGACGATGCTCGGATGCGCGGCAACGTACTCGCGCTGCAGCGGGGTGAGCGGCAACGGTCCAGGCACCGCCTGTGCCAGCGCTGCAGGCAACGCCAGCACGGCCAGCAGCAGGACCAGCCCGCGAACAGCCCAGCTACGCATCGGCGTCGATCTCCTAGAATCTGCCAGGAGCCGCGATGGTCGCGGCCCGGCCTGCCCGGTGGTCATACTAGAGCATGAGCTTGCGCATCATCATCGCAGACGACCACCCGGTGGTCCGTATCGGTACCCGCGCCGTCATCGAATCGAGCGGGGTTGGCCGCGTGGTCGGCGAAGCCGACAGTGCACAGGCGCTGATGGCCCTGCTTGGCAGCCAGCCCTGCGACCTGCTGGTGACCGACTACTCCATGCCCGGCAGCCCACAGGCCGACGGCTTCGCCATGATCGGCATGATCCGCCGGCGCCATCCCGACCTGCCTGTACTGATGCTCAGTGTCTCCAACAATCTGGCGATCCTGCGCATGGTGCTCGACAGCGGCGTGCTCGGCCTGGTCGACAAGAGTTCGTCGATGGACGAACTGCCGCAGGCCATCCAGTCGGTCTACCGGGGCCAGCCCTACATCAGCCGAAGCCTGCGCGAGCGGGTCGAGGCCGCCGGCAGCTGGCGCATGCGCGAGGGCGACGGCAAGCCGCTGTCGCCACGCGAAGTGGAGGTGCTGCGGCTGCTGGGCACCGGCATGACCGTGAAGGAAATCTCGCTGCAGCTGCACAAGAGCGTCAGCACCATCAGCCGGCAGAAGGGTGACGCCATGCTCAAACTGGGCCTGAAGGGCGACGCCGAGCTGTTCGATTACCTGCGCGACGGCAATATCTGAGAGCCAGATCACAAAGAAGGGCATCTGCCACCGCCCTCTTTGACCCGCCGCCGATCTGTGCCAAGATGGCCCGGCATGAGTTCTCAATGCGAGGTCGAAGGAATCGACCGGCTCATGTCCTCGCTCCCGTCCCTGGTGGATGGGGTGCGGTTTCCTGCCGGCCGTCTGGCCCGGCAACGCTGACCATGGAGAGGCGCATGCATCATTCCCCCAAGCTACGTTGGACCCTGCCGGTGCGACCCCTGCGCGCATTCGCGGCGTGCCTGCTCGTCTCTCTTTCCGCTGCCGCCTGCAGCGCCGCCGATCCGGCCCCCTCGTCCTCCCAGCCCGGCGCTCCTGCGCAGGCTGCCAATGCGCCCCGACAGGATGTTGCCCCGATGCAGACCCCCACCCCCGATGCCGCCGTCACCCCGCCCGACGCGCCGACCGTCATGTATTTCACCTACCAGGTGGA
This sequence comes from Stenotrophomonas sp. GD03819, assembly GCF_029841665.1. Taxonomy (NCBI): domain Bacteria; kingdom Pseudomonadati; phylum Pseudomonadota; class Gammaproteobacteria; order Lysobacterales; family Lysobacteraceae; genus Stenotrophomonas; species Stenotrophomonas sp. GD03819. The sequence continues at coordinate 36,650 of NZ_JAOCEW010000034.1, read as the reverse complement.
CGGCGATGGCGCGACCTCCTATGAGGTCCAGAACGGCAGCGTGGCGACCTTCTGGTTCGGCCACACCTTCACCCTCGATGGCACCACGTACTACACGGGTTTCTCCTGGGATACCCGCGAGCACTACGGCAAGCCGGGCGAGCAGACGCCGGCCGGTCCGGATGACCGCGCCAACCTCGCCGAGGCCACCTTCGTGCTGGCCGGCACCGACGCCAGGAAGCCATGGAAGTTCCGTGGCCAGGAATGGACCATCGGCGCACTGGGCGCATACGACAAGGCCGACGATGTCGATACCCGGCGCAAGCCACTTGAACATCGCACCGCCGACGGCCGCCTGCTGCTGGCGGTGCCGACCCGCAGCTTCGACCGCGGCATCAGCAGCACCGGCTATGCGCTGCTGCTGTTCAACCCCAAGCGCAGCGAAGACGACGTGGACAGCAAGGTCTGGCGCTATGTCGGCTCGGTGCGCACCGGTGAGGACAACAGCGCGGCCTGCGACGAAGGCAACGTGATGCCCTGCACCGGCAGCGACGGCGAACTGGCCTTCGCTGCCGAGGGCAACGGCCTGCCGCGCCTGACCGTGACCTTCAAGGGCACCACCATCGAAGGCCCCGGCAAGACCCGCGCACTGGGTTCCAGCGACGCCGTGCACTACACCTTCGACAGCGCGACCCAGCAGTACGTCGCGCCCTGATAGCACCCGCCACGCGCGGGTTCCCTGTTGACCGACATGTTCTTGACTCACGGATGAGTCCGGTTGGCGATTCGCGGCATGCGCCGCTCCATCAACCCCGAGGAAAACGTCATGGCACAGCATGACTACAGCAGAAAGGAAGTCCTGGACATCGTCGAGCAGGTCGCCCGGCAGAAAGGCATTCCGGTCGATGACTTCATGCGCTTCGCGCACATCGAGACGGGCGGCACCTTCAACGAGCGCGCCCACAACACCTCGTCCGGCGCCAAGGGCCTGTTCCAGTTCGTGCCCGGCTCCGCGCGCCAGTACCACCTGACCGGCCACGAGTTCGACCCCACCCGCAACACCGAGGCGGCCGCGCAGATGTACCAGGACAACCTGGACTCGATGGCGCGCCGCAACGAGCGCACCGGCAACCCGTACCTGTCCGGTGGCAACACGCCCACCGGCCTGGACCTGTACCTGGCCCACCAGCAGGGCAGCGCCGGCTATGGCTCGGTGCAGACCGCCATTGCCACCGGCACCTTCGGCGTGGTGCGCAACAGCCACGGCGAAGAGATCAACATGCGCCGCAACGTGCTGAACCAGATCGGTTCCGACGCGAAGGCGCTGACCGGCCACACCCTGGCCGAGATGCGCGGCATGAACGATGGTGACCTGGCGCGGACGTTCTCCAGCTACTACATCCACAAGTACGCGGCGATCAGCATTCCGGAAAAGAACATCGAACCGCAGGCGGTGGCGCAGGGCCAGGGCCAGACCGCGGCAGCGCCCGCACAGGTCAGCGCAGCCGTAGCGGCCGGTGCTGCCACGTTGGCGGCAACCGCAACAGCCGCTGCCGCGCCGAAGCCGGGCATCGAACTGCAGGCCGCCTACGAGGCCGGCGTGAAGTACGACCACGTCAAGTACGCCATCAACATCCCGGGTCACGCGCTGTACGTGCCGGGCAAGACCGGCAAGAACGTGGAGCAGGGTTACATCGACTGTTCCGGTTGGGTCGGCACGCTGCAGAACCGGACCATGGACGAGATCAACCAGAAGGCCGGGCATGCGGTGTTCAGCAAGGCTGATCGCATCGACCTGGGCAACCTGGGTTCCGGCGGCATCGTGCGCAAGGCGTTCGACCAGTCCGGCGTGCTGCTGGACCGCGACGCGATCCTGAAGCCCGATGCGCTGAAGGAAGGCATGATCATCGGCCTGGATACGGCCAAGACCCGCCATGAGCACTGGAACGGCATCGACCACATTGTGATGGTGGTGCGCGACCCCAACACCGACAAGCTGCTGATCAGCCAGTCCACCGGCAGCAAGGGCGTGCACACCATGCCGGTCGAGGACTACCTCAAGCAGGTGAAGGAGCACCCGAACTGGAAGCTGTACGCCTCCGATCCGCTGTCCAAGGCGCGCGACCTGCTGGAAAACCGCACCCAGTCGCACGAGCAGACACAGGGCAAGCCTGCGGCCGAGCACAAGGCCGCTGCCACCCCGCACGCCGAACTGTACAAGCAGGGTGCGCACAGCGAGGGCGTGCGCAGGGTGCAGGAGCAGCTGGGCCACCTCGGCTACGTCGGTGCCGACGGCAAGCCGCTGGTCGAGGATGGCCGCTTCGGCCGCAACACCGACGCGGCGGTGCGCCAGCTGCAGAAAGACAACGGCCTGGTGGCCGACGGCATTGTCGGGGCGAAGACCCTGGAGGCGATCAAGGACGCCCGCGAACGGCCGTTGCTGAACGACGAGCGGCACCCGCGCAATCCATTGTTCATCCAGGCCAGCAAGGGTCTGGAACTGATGCCGGCAGGCACCTTCAAGGATCGCCACGCGCTGGAAAGCGCCGCTGCGGCCCTGACCAAGGAGGCGCATGCCGCCGGCCTGCAGCGCATCGACACGGTGGTGCCGAGCCCGAACGGTGAGCGCCTGTTTGCCGTGCAGGGCACGATCGGTGACCCCGCCGCCAGCCGCGTGGCGGTGGATACCCGTGCCGCCAGCGAGCAGAGCCTTGCGCTCAGCAGTGGTGCCGTGCAGGGTGCGCCCAACGTGCTGCACCAGCAGCAGGATGCCCAGCAGGAGCAGGCCCGGCAGGCACAGAAGGCGATGGGCATCTAAGCCCGCAGCGCCTTGGGAGAGAAGGGAGGGGCCACGTCCGCGTGGCCTTTTCCCTTTCTGCCAGCTGAGCGGCCGAGGCCGCTTTCAGCCTCGCTTCATGCCACCTGCCGCTAGATGAATGCGCAAGCCGCACGGTGGACCAGGCAATGTTCCGGCAACGTTGGAACGCCAGCGTGGACACCACGGCAGCCGGGGCGCCCCGCGCCCTCCCTGCCCAGCGTGGCATGCACCTCACAGGAGAACTTACATGCTCAGTACTTCCGCACTCAGCTTCCGTGGTCTGGCGATGGCTCTGGCACTGGTGGCCGGTGTGGCCGTGGTCAGCGATGCCAGCGCGATGTCGAGGAAGGACAAGCGCACCCTGGTCGGCGCCGTGGTCGGTGGCGTGGCCGGCAACCTGCTCTCCAACGGCGATCCTGCCGCCACCGTGGGCGGCGCCGTGGCCGGCGGGGCGATCGGCAACCTGACCACCTCCGACCGCCGCGACCGTCGTTACTACGACAATCGCCGTTACGACGACCGCTACGATCGCCGTTACGACCGTGGCTACTACCGCAGCGGCTACTACGACCGTGGCAACGATCGTCGCTGGCAGCGCGAGCGCTACTACGACAACCGCTACTACCACGACCGCGGCCGCCATCGCGGCTGGTAAGAAGCGCGGCAGCATCACCGCAGCTGATGCACGGACGGGCGGGTCGATGACCCGCCCGTTTGCGTTGGCCGCGTGCATGGCGTTGAATGCGCAGCCTTGGATGTGACTTTCCCCACCGGGGCTGCGGCATGAATTCTTCTTCCCACCGCGTGCAGGGCCTCAACAACGACGAGGTCGCTGCCGACTGGCCACCGATCAGCGCGGCGGACATCGCGTGGCTGCGCCGGCGTTATCCGCAGCTGGGCGAGCACAGCCAACCGCACTGGCACAGCCCCCGACCGCTGTCGGCCGCCGCCATCGTCGACGGCGTGGACGGCGCGCTGTTCATCAAGCGCCACCACCACAGCGTGCGCAGTGCGGCCTGCCTGGAAGAAGAACACCACTTCATCGCCCATCTCGCCGCCGCCGGCGTGCCGGTAGTACAGGTGCTGCCGGCCACCGATGGCCACACTGCCGTCGAGCATGGCGAATGGACCTTCGAGCTGCATGCGGTTGGCGTCGGTGAGGACCTGTATCGCGACGCGGTGTCGTGGTCGCTGCTGACCGATATCGCGCAGGCCCGTGAAGCCGGACGCGCACTCGCACAGCTGCACCGTGCCGCCGCCAGCTACCACGCGCCCCAGCGCAGCACCCATGTGCTGGTCGCGCGCGACGATCTGATCCGCGCCGACGATCCGGTCGCGGCCATCAAGGCAGGACTGCACGAGCGCCCCGGGCTGGCCCGCTATCTCGCGCGCATTCCGTGGGAAGCGCAGCTGCAGCGTGACGTGTTGCCGTGGCATGCCGGCCTGGCCAAGCGCCTGCGCGACGAGCCGCGGCTGTGGGCCCACAACGACTGGCATGTTTCCAACCTGCTGTGGCGCGATGGGCAGATCAGCACCGTGCTGGATTTCGGCCTGGCCTCGCCCACCAGCGCACTGTTCGACCTCGCCACCGCGATCGAGCGCAACGCGGTGGCGTGGCTGGAGCTGGAGCGCGGCATGGAGGCGGTGCGCATCGATATCGCGCTGGCCCTGCTCGACGGCTACCGCCAGGTACTGCCGCTGTCGGCGGCACGCGTGCACCTGCTGGCCGACCTGCTGCCGATGGTCCATTTCGACTTCGCACTGTCCGAAGTGGAGTACTTCGAAGGTGTCACCGGCTCGACCGCGAATGCCGACGTGGCGTGGCAGCCCTTCATGCTGGGGCACCCGACGTGGTTCCACAGCGCGCCGGGACAGGCACTGCTGCAGGCCCTGCACGCGGCAGCCTGAAGGGCGCCGGCTCGCAAATCCGTACCATTTGTAGTGAAATGGTCACCTGAAGCGGGGGTGCCTGGATCTGCCAGGCTGAGAGAGTCCCTTGGAACCTGATCCGGTTTGCACCGGCGTAGGGAGCTTTGAGCCGCAGCCACACCCCCGTCATGGGCCGGTGCACCTGCGCGCCGTCGCTTCGTCTCCCTTGTTGTCCGAAGACGAATCGAATGAACCGCTGCCTGCGTCCCACCCTGCTCTCCCTCGCCCTCTGCGCCGCGCTGCCGCTGCACGCCAGCGAGGCCGAGGCGTCCCCTGATGCGGCTGCCAATGGCGCCGAACGCTCGCCGACCGAACTGGCAGCGGTGCGCGTGCAGGCCGGCAAACCGAAGGCCGATACCTCGCGCGTGAACGCCTTCGGTGGCGGCAGCTGGAAGGACACGCCGGCCTCGGTGAACGTGCTCGAGCGCGATTACCTCGATCGCCGCCAGGTGCGTTCGCTGTCCGAGCTGGCCAGCAACGATGCCTCGCTGGGTGATGCGTATGCGCCGGTGGGCTACTACCAGAACATCGCCATCCGTGGCTTCGCGCTGGACGCCGCCACCGGCTACCGCTTCAACGGCCTGTCCATCGCCGGCGAACAGCGCCTGGCGCTGGAGAACGTGCAGTCGGTGGAGATCCTCAAGGGTGAAGCCGGCCTGGCCGCAGGCGTGATGGCGCCCGGCGGCATCATCAACTACATCGGCAAGCGCCCGGCCGAAGTGCGCACCGCCACGCTCGGTACCGATTCGGAAGGCTCGCGCTACGTCGCCGTCGATGTCGGCCACTGGATCACCCCGCGCTTCGGCCTGCGCCTGAATGCCGCGTGGGATTCCAGCAATTCCTATGTCGAGCACGCCGATGGCCGCCGCAATTTCTACTCGCTGGCGGCCGACTGGCTGATCGGCGAACGCGGCAAGCTGGAAGTGGATGCCAACTACCAGACCAGCTCGCAGCGTTCGGTGTCCGGCTACCAGCTGCTGGGCGCGCGTGACCTGCCGCGCGGCGTCGACCGCGAGCACCTGCTCGGCTACCAGCCGTGGCAGCGCCCGGTGGATATCGCCAGCACCAACATCACCGCACTGCACACCTACGACTTCAATGACGCCTGGCAGTCGCGCGTGTCGGTCGGCCACAGCCGGTCGGTGATCGACGACAACGTCGCCTTCGCCTACGGCTGCTACTACGCCACGCAATGCGCCGATGGCACCGTGCCGGGCAACTACTTCGCGCCCAATGGCGACTACGACGTCTACGACTACCGCAGCCCGGGCGACACCCGCCGCAACCAGCAGGCCCGTGCCGAGCTGCGCGGCCGTTTCGAGACCGGCAGCGTCGGCCATGAGCTGACCCTCGGTGCCGACTACTTCCGCCGCACCGTGGACAAGCGCCCCAGCGTCAACGAGTACGTCGGCACCACCAACATCCACGAGGCACCTGTGCCGGTGTTCGAGCCGTCGCCGAAGATGCCCGGCCCGTCCGCACGTCGCCTGGACAGCCGCCAGACCGCCTTCTTCGCGCTGGACCGGATCAGCTTCGGTGACGACTGGCAGTGGCTGGCCGGTGGCCGCTTCGTGCGCCTCGACGAGCGCGCCTACGACAAGCGCGGCACCCCGCAGCGCCACAGCCGCCTGTCGCGCTTCCTGCCGCAGACCGCGCTGGTGTGGAAGGCCACCGACCAGCTCAACGCCTATGCCAGTTACGTGCGCGGCATTTCGCTGGGCCAGGAAGCGCCGTTCTGGACCAGCAATGCCGACACCTTCCTGCCGTCGGTGCAGTCGCGCCAGCTGGAAGTGGGCGTGAAGTACGTACCGGTCGAGGCGTTAACCCTGGGTGCGGCCGTGTTCCGAATTTCGCAGCCGTACCAGTACGCCAGGCCGGACAACAGCGACGTGGGCTACACCTTCGTCGAGGAAGGCACCCAGGCCCACACCGGCCTGGAGCTGACCGCCAACGGCCAGCTGACCGACGCATTGCAGATCGTGGCCAGTGCCAGCGTGCTGCAGGCGCGTGCGCGCGACACCGGCACGCCGGCTTATGAAGGCCATCAGCTGGTGAATGTGCCGAAGGTGCGGGCCAGCGTGCATGTGGCCTATGCGCTGCCGTTCGTGCAGGGCCTGGATGTCACTGGCGGCTGGCGTTATGCCGGTGCCAACGTCGCACGTGCCGACGGCGGCGTGCGCGCACCGGACTACTCGGTGTTCGACGCTGGTCTGCGCTTCCAGCATCGCCTGCACGAGCGTGCGGTGACCTGGAACCTGTCTGTGGACAACGTGTTCAACCGCTTCTACTGGCGCGATACCGGCAGCAGCGGCGGTGACTACTACCTGTTCCCCGGCGCACCGCGACAGGCCCGCCTGTCGGTGACGTTCGCGCTGTGAGCGGCGTGATGCTGGAGTGGACCGCCGCACTGTTCAGTGTGCTCGGCGTCTGGCTGATGGCCCGGCGCCGGCTGGCGGCGTGGCCGGTGGGCCTGCTGTCGGTGACGCTATACGGGCTGGTGTTCGCCGAGGCCAAGCTGTACTCGGATACCCTGCTGCAGGTCGCCTTCGGTGGCTTTCTGGTCTACGGTTGGCTCAACTGGCGGCAGCATGCCGCCGATGAGGGCAGCATCCGCATCGTGCCGCTGGCGCGCGGCAAGCTGCTGCGCGACCTGGCCATCGGCCTGTGTGGTGGCGTGGCGCTGGGTGCGGCCATGCATACCTTCACCGATGCCGCACTGCCCTGGCTGGACGCGATGCTGACCGCGCTGAGCCTGGTCGGCCAGTGGTGGCAGGCACGGCGGCATGTGGCGTGCTGGTGGGTGTGGATCGCGGTGGACGTGGTCTACGTGGGTGCGTACCTGTTCAAGTCGCTGCACGTGACCGCCGCGCTGTACGTGTTCTTCCTCGGCCTGGCCGTGTTCGGCCTGCGCGCATGGAGCGCCGCCGCGCGCGAGCCACAGGTGGCAACGCAGTAGAGCCACGCCATGCGTGGCTGGGGGCCACCGGTAGTCGCCAACCTTGGTTGGCGTGCCTGCCGACCAAGGTCGGCATCTACCAGGCATATCCACGCATGGTGTGGATCTACTGGGTAAGCACCAGGCCCAGCCGCAGCGGCTGGCGCATGTCGGCCGGTGGCGCCGCCTGCAGCGGCGCTGCCTGCAGGGTCGCGCGCAGGTCTGCGTCAACCTGGGCATCGCCCAGGCTGTCGAATTCCAGCTTCGAGATGCGGCCATCCGCCGCGATCCACACGCTCACCGGCAGCGGCGTCGGTGCGTCCGGATGTGCCTGCAGCCATTCCAGCACGCGCTGCGCCTGCGGGTCCTGCTCCTGCTGCAGGCGCTGCTGCAGCTGGCCCCCCACGGCGGCGGCATAGGCCATCCAGTGTGCAGGAGCTTCCTGCGCGGACACCGCGGCGCTCCCCAGTGCCAGCGCACCGAACAACGCGGCCAGCGGCCGCCACCAGCGGCGCATGCCGGTTCTGTTCCCTGTCATGGCCATCACCTGCTCCTGCACTCGCATCCAACAGCAGATGGTCGGGGCGGTAGATGACAGGCAGATGGCGGTCGCCGCTGCCCGGCGCGATCAATCGCCCAGATCGGCCAGCACTTTGCGCGAGGGCGCGAAGAAGGTCACGCCGGTGGTGGCGGTGGAGAAATCGAGAATGCGGTCGTGCAGCGGCGCGGGATTGCCGATGAACATGCGCTCGAGCATCTTCTCGATCACCCACAGGCGGCGGGTGTAACCAATGAAATAGGTGCCGTACTCGCCACGGCCCGGGTTGGCGAACGGCATGTTGTCGCGCAGGATCTCGTGCTCGCCGTCGGCGTCTTCAATGGTGCACAGGGTCTTGTGCGACTTCTGTGCATCGGCCGGCGCATCATCCAGCTCGATGTTGTCGTGCTTGGTGCGGCCGATGATCGCTTCCTGCGCCTCGGTCTTCTGTGCGCGCCAGGCATCAAGGTTGTGCAGGTACTTCTGCACCACCACATAGCTGCCACCGGCATGTTCGGGATCTTCTTCGCCCACGATGGTGGCTTCCGGCAGCGACAGCCCTTCCGGATTGGCGGTGCCATCGACGAAATCGAGCAGATCGCGGCCATCGAAATAACGGAAGCCGGCCACGTCATCGACCGTCTCCACCGCATCGCCGAAGGCCATCAGCAGGTTGCGCTCGAACGCCACGATCAGGTCCATGGTGCGTGCGCGGATGTGATACAGCAGGTCGCCGGGCGTGGACACGGCGGTGTGGGTCGCGCCCTTGATCTCGCGGAACGGCTGCAGCTCACGCGGCGGCGTGGTGCCCACCAGCGGCTTCCACACGCGGTGACCAATGGCCACGTTGCAGGTGAAGGTGCGCTCGATCTCGCGGATGGCGGTGTTCTTGATCAGGTCATCGGTGCTGGCCAGGACCTCGCGTGCCTTCGCGATCGACGCCTCGTCGTCCTTCACCTTCAGCACCAGGAACGCCGCCGAATGGGTCAGTGGCGCAGTGATCTGCTGCGGCTCGTTGTCGAGCGTGTGGTTGAGGGCGGTGATCGGTGCGGGCTGGGAGTTCACGGCGGTTCCTGCTGGCTTGAGGCGGGCGCATCGCGTGGCGATGTGCGGGCGATCATAGCGGAACCACCTGGCCGGGGACGGAGCGGTTCTCGTTCCGTCCACCAGCGGAGGTACGAAGACCTCAATCCACATCACTCCAGACCGCCAACTCGTAGCCATCCAGATCGCGGAACTGGAAGCGGCGGCCACCAGGGAACGCGAACACCGCCTGCACCACCTCGCCCCCAGCGGCAGTCACACGCTGCTGTGCATCGGCCAGGTCCGCGCAGTAGAGGATCACCAGCGGCCCGCCGTGGGCACGCACCGGCGCGTCGGCCACGAAGCCGCCTTTCAGGCGGCCATCGTCGAACTCGGTGTAGGCCGGCCCGTAGTCGGTGAAGTGCCAACCGAACACCTCGCCGTAGAAGCGTTTGCTGCGGGCAATGTCGGCAACGTTGAATTCGATGTTGTCGATGCGGCATTCGGCATCGTGGGGTGCGACGTGGCTCATGGCGTGGCTCCGTGGTGGGAGCCCCAGCTTCAATCAACGTGGCATCGCGGTCTTGAACGAAACGGCCATCATTGGCCCCACTCCAGACGCAGTTCGCGTGCGGTCATGCCACTCAGCTCACGCGCCTCGCGACTGAGATGGGCCTGGTCGGCATAGCCGGCCTCGGCGGCCAGCATCGCCAGCGAGTGCTGCGGCAGCGCGCGGCTGTGGCGAAGAAAACGTTGCAGGCGCAGGATCCGCTCCAGCGTCTTGGTGCCGTAGCCGAACTGCGACTGGCTGAAGCGCCGCAGGCTGCGCGGACTCAGGCTCAGGCGTGCCGCCAGCGTATCCAGCGTGGCGTCACCAATGGCGAGCGCCTGGAACAGGGCATGTGCACGCTGCGCCGGGGTATCGAGCGCGGACGCACCCATATGCTGTTGCAGGCAGTGCGCCATCCGCTGCAGGCGCTGTGCAGGCGCGGTGTCACCAATGGAGGCCGCCGCCTTGCTCGCCCACGCGCCCTTCAGATCGGCCAGTGGCACGGCCTGGCCGATGATCTCGGCCAGGGGCAGGCCCAGCGCGGCCAATGCCTGGCCGGGACGGAAGCGTGCCCCCAGCACCTGCGCACCGGGTGCCAGCGCCGGGTGCGCGGCCACGCGGTCCGGGCCGACCACGAACAACGCACCGTCGCGCCAGAGGATATCCACGCAACCATCGGGCAGTACGGTGATGTGCCCATCGGCATCGTCAGGAAGCTGGCTCTGCCACAGCTGACCAAAGTGGCCGCGCAGCGGCGCAGGCGCCGGATGCTCCTGGTAGGCCGTGCCAGTACCTGCGAGGGGGGAAGAGTCGCCCATGCCGCATTGTCGCGCTACAGGGCCCATAAAAGTGAAGCCCGGCGCGAGGCCGGGCTTCGGTTGGCGTGTGGGAGAGAGAGAGAGTCACACGCCAGCACAACACGCACTAACGACAGGCGTTTGTTACCAGGTGAAGCGCGGGCCCACGAACCACTCGCGGTCGCCAGCCTTGGCCAGCTTCACTTCGCCGCTCAGGCCCCAGTTCTGGTTGAACTTGGCGGTGGCGCCGACACGGCCGTAGAACTCGCCGTCCGGGTTGTAACCGTGCTTCTTGCTGAAATCTTCGTAGCCGGCCATCACGTAGCCTTCCACGTACGGGTTGAACGCGGTGCGCACGCCCACTTCGGTGGAGTAACCGTTGAAGTCCAGGCCGCGCTTCTCGTCGTACTTCTGGTACGCAACACGGGCCACCAGGTCGGTGTTCGGTGCGATGCCGTAGTTGTAGCCGACACCCAGGCGCCACTGGTCGACGTCATTCTTGAACTTGTCGGTTTCCTGGGCGCTGTAGTCGCCAAAGACGTGGAAGTTCGGGTGCACCGCAACGGAACCCTTCACCTTCCAGCCATCGGCGTCGCCGCCCTTGGCATCGGTGTTCACGTAGCCGCCTTCAACGTAGTTGTACGACAGGCCATCGGTTGCCGATGCAGCGAACGGCAGGGCAGCCAGAAGACCCAGGGCAAGCAGCGAATTCTTGTTCATCGGGACACACCTTTAATTATTTTGGTTTCGTCGACCGCCTCCCGGGAGGGGGAGAGAAAGGAGGCGGTCGACAGGTGTGAATTATCCGTTAGGGGGTCTAATCAACCCTGAATATTGAACTGACTGGTGTATAAATAAGGCTGGCGTTCAGGGAACTCTGCATGGCACTGCTGCCGGCTTCTTATACGCACCACGCTCGATGCTTGATGTGCGCACTGATCCTGATCGCCTCGCCGGTCGCGCTGCTGCAGGCACAGGCGGCTGAGCGCATCGTTTCTGCCGGGCACATCGTCGTGCAGACAGACGATGTCACGCGCTTCTTCAAGGTGATGGACGCCAACCAAGGGCGCCCAAGCGCCGATGAACTGCAACACGGCTATCTGGATGCGGGTACGGATGCCCTGCGCAGCTTCACCGACAGCCGTATCGGCTCGATGGAGCGGCTGGCCAGTGCCATCCAGGACAAGCCGGCATTGTTTGCGAAAGCGAGAACCTGCGCGACAGCATTGCCATCGATCCGCACGCGCGTCGCCGCTGCCGTCGATCAGTTGGGCGCCTTGTTGCCGTCTGCGCGCTTTCCCCCGGTCACCGTACTGGTGGGCCGCGGCAACAGTGGTGGCGTGACCACCGAAGCAGGCGTGGTCATCGGCCTGGAAGCGCTGTGCAACGCCGACTGGATGCAGGCCGATGTGAGTGACCGCTTCGTGCATCTGATCGCCCATGAGTATGTGCACGTGCAACAGCCTGGTGCACGCGTGGAGGTCGAGCAGCCCACCCTGCTCTATCAGACGCTGCTGGAAGGCGGCGCCGAGTACGTGGCCGAACGGATCTCCGGGCAACCGGCCAACGCGCATCTGCAGCGTTGGACGCAGGGTCGTGAGTGTGCGCTGGAGCGCGCGTTCCTGCAGGACAGCATGGGCACCGATCTTTCGAGGTGGCTGTACAACGGCCCCGGCGACGATGCGCGCCGTGGAGATCTCGGCTACTGGATCGGCTACCGCATTGCCCATGCCTACGTTGCGCGCGCGCCCGACACGCGCAACGCCATCGCCGAACTGCTGAATGTCCAGCCTGGAAACGCTGCAGCGCTGCTGGAAGCAAGTGGATGGCAGCCTGCGTGCGGAGCAGGCGAAAGCGCGCAGGCGCAGATACCGTGATGCCGGCTTCATGCTGGTGAATGGGTGATATTGAACAGGCACAAGGCGCTTGACCGGCGCAGATCAGCTCGCCTGATCCCGCTTGTTAAGGTTTGTTGATTTACAGGCCTTCACAGCCCATCCACGTACTCAAATTCCAGCTGAAAGCGCATGGTAGCGACGGGAACAAACGCCGCTATATTCCAGCTTCCCCAGACGAAGGAGGGAGTGCAATGAACCTGAACCCGCAACACATGAAGACGGCCCGCGCACTTGCTGTAGCGCTCATCGCCACCGTCAGCCTTGGCGCCTGCGCCTCTTACAAGAACGAGTTTGCAACCATCAACTCGCGTCTCGATCAGCTCGACGTCAAGGTGCAGGGTGCTGCGCAGAGTGCGGAATCCGCCAACCAGTCCGCACAGCAGGCCAACCAGCGTCTGGACCAGATCGAAGGCCGCGTGCAGCAGCTTGAAAGGGCACCGGCCGGCCGCAAGCCGCGCGGGTAATCGCTCCCTCACTGCTTGAATTGATCCATCTCTGTATCGGGAACCAGTGGCCTTCGCCGGCCACTGGCGTCCTTCCACCCAAGACTGCATTGCAAGGAGCCGTCTCATTCGTACCTACTCCTCCCCTGCACGCCGCGCCCTCCATGCCGCACTGGCCATGGCACTGGTCGTTGCGTGCAGCGGCGTAGCCAACGCCAGGGACAAGGACGCACCTGCATCACCGGTAGCCGCCGTTGATGAACTTCCGGCTGACCAGAGCGTGTCCGAAACGGTGATCGAACTGGCCGGCTGGGTCGTCGCCAGCAAGGACAACCAGGGCTATCCGTTTGCAGTCATGGACAAGGCGGCGGCGCAGGTTCTGATCTTCAGCGGTGACGGCAAGCTGCGTGGCGCGGCACCGGCGCTGTTCGGTTCGGCTATCGGCGATCATTCCGCACCCGGCGTCGCCAAGCTCGCACTGAGCGCGATTCCCGGCCACGACCGCACCACGCCGGCCGGCCGCTTCATCGGTGGCTACGGCCCCTCCGACGATGCCGGGCGCGTGCTGTGGGTGGATTACGATTCCGCGGTTTCAATGCACCCGCTGCCGCCGGGCAGCCCGAAGGAAAAGCGTGCCGAACGACTGGCATCGCCCACGCCGGACGACAACCGCGTCACCCACGGTTGCATCAATGTCTCGCCCGCGTTCTACGGGCAGATCGTGCAGCCCATGTTCGAGAAGGGCGGCGTGTTCTACATCCTGCCGGACAAGGATTCGATCGCGAAGACCTTCCCGGAGTTCGCGCAGAGCCGCGGGGATGCGAAGGACGAAGACGAGAAGGGCGCGCGGCGCGCAAGCAAGTAATACGCTCGTCGGCAGATTGGAATTCAGGAAGCCGTAGCCCCTGCAGCCCGCGCCAATGCTGCGGCATGCGCGTCGCCCTTCCGCTCGCTGTAGCGGTCCACCAGGTAGTCCGACCGCCCTCGCGTCAGCAGCGTGAACTTCACAAGCTCCTCCATCACATCCACCACGCGGTCGTAGTACGGCGAGGGCTTCATGCGCCCATCGTCATCAAATTCCTGCCAGGCCTTGGCCACCGATGACTGGTTGGGGATGGTCAGCATGCGCATCCACCGGCCGAGCACGCGTAGCGTATTGACGGTGTTGAACGACTGCGAGCCGCCGCTCACCTGCATCACCGCCAGCGTCCTGCCCTGCGTGGGCCGCACGCTGCCATCTTCCAGCGGCAACCAGTCGATCTGGTTCTTGAACACGCCGGTGACCGTGCCATGCCGCTCGGGGCTGACCCAGACCTGGCCTTCCGACCACTGCGACCACGCACGCAACCGCTGCACTTCAGGATGGCTCGTGTCCACGCTGTCGAGCATGGGCAGCGCATGCGGATCGAACATGCGGGTTTCGCACCCCAGATGGCGCAGCAATCGCTCGGCTTCCAGCGCCAGCTTGCGGCTGAACGACTGCGGCCGCAGCGAGCCGTAGAGCAGGAGGATGCGTGGCGGCCCCAGATCTGCCGCGGCGAGCTGGTGATGATTGGGCTGGGGCAATGACGATTCCACCAGATTGGGCAGATCAGGGCTTGTGATTGGCTTATTCATTCGATTATTCTAGAAATATGGAAACGTTAAATGCAATCACCGCCCTCACCGCGCTCGGTCATGCCACCCGCCTGGCTGCCTTCCGCCTGCTGGTGGAGGCTGGCCCGGCAGGGCGCATGGCGGGCGACATCGCCACGGCCCTGCAGGTGCCCCCAGCCACGCTCAGCTTCCACCTGAAGGAGCTGGTGCAGGCCGGGCTGGTGGAGAGTGAAAGCCAGGGCCGCCATGTCTGCTATCGGGCCAACTTCGATGCCATGAACGGCTTGATCGAGTACCTGACGCACAACTGCTGCGCGGGCTCGCCGGACGAGCGGTGCGCGGTGAGCGAACCGGCATGCAGGTGCTGAGATGAAGCCAGACCCCGTGATTCGTGCCGGCACACGCGACGACCTGTCCTGCATCCGGGACCTTCTGCAGCAGGCGCAGTTACCCGTGGCCGATCTGGAAAGCAGCAAGGTCGTGTTTTTCGTCGCAGACCTCGACGGCGTCCCCGTGGGCGCCGTTGGATTGCAGGTTTTCGGCGCCTCGGCGCTGCTCCGCTCCCTGGTGGTGTCTGATGACCGACGCAATACCGGCCTTGGGCGCGCATTGCTGGCAGCGGCCGAAGAGGTGGCCTGCCGTATGCAGGTCAGGGAACTGGTGCTGCTGACAACATCGGCAGGCACGTGGTTCGCGCGGCACGGCTATGCCGGATGTGATCGCGCGCAGATAGCGGAGGCGATCCGCAGCTCTGCCGAGTTCACTCGTCTTTGCCCGGCCAGCGCGCTTTGCATGTCCAAGCCACTCACTGACCATGGAAGCCACATGACCCGCAAGGTCCTCTTCCTCTGTACCGGCAACAGCGCCCGCAGCGTGCTTGCTGAAGCCACCCTGCGCGCCTGGGGCGGCGATCGCTTCAGCGCATTCAGTGCGGGCAGCCAGCCCACTGGCCAGATCAACCCCTTCGCGCTGGCCCAGTTGCAGGCCGAAGGAATGCCCATTGAAGGGCTGCACAGCAAATCGTGGGATGAGTTCGTGGACGCGGCCCCGATGGACCTGGTCATCACCGTATGCGATTCGGCGGCCGCCGAAGCTTGCCCAGTGGTGTTCGGTGACTTCATCCGCAGCCACTGGGGTCTGCCCGATCCGGCGGCCGTCGCGGGTAGCGATGCCGACAAGGCCGCAGCATTCGCGCAGGCCCATGCCATCGTGAAAGCGCGCCTGAGCGCATTGCTCGGCTTGCCCGAATCGTTGTGGTCCGACCGCGAGGCGTTGCAACACGCGCTGGACCGGATCGGCGAGCTGCTGCCGGCCGACGGCACGCAGTGACGGTGCCACTGCCATGAGCCTGTTCGAGCGACACCTGACGCTGTGGGTTGTGCTGTGCATCGCGGCTGGCACCCTGCTGGGCCACTTCCTGCCCGGCGCTTTTGCCGCGCTGGCATCCGCAGAGGTCGCCAAGGTCAACCTGCCGGTTGCGGTGCTGATCTGGCTGATGATCATCCCGATGCTGCTGAAGGTCGACTTCACTGCGATGCGCCAGTTGCAGCAGCACTGGAAGGGCATCGGCGTAACGCTGTTCATCAACTGGGCGGTGAAGCCATTCTCGATGGCACTGCTGGGCTGGCTGTTCCTGCGCCACGCCTTCGCCGACTGGTTGCCCGCAGCACAGATCGACAGCTACATCGCCGGGCTGATCCTGCTGGCGGCCGCGCCCTGCACCGCCATGGTGTTCGTGTGGAGCAACCTGTGCCGTGGCGATGCCAACTTCACCCTGAGCCAGGTGGCGTTGAACGACGCGATCATGGTGGTTGCCTACGCGCCGGTGGTTGCACTGCTGCTGGGCCTGTCGGCGATCACCGTGCCGTGGGATACCCTGCTGCTGTCGGTGGGCCTCTACATCGCGGTGCCGGTGCTGGTGGCGGCGTTGCTGCGGCGCTGGATACTGATGCGTCGTGGCGAGGCGGCGTTGCAGCGGGTGCTTCGCCAGCTGGCGCCCGTCTCGCTGTGCGCGCTGCTGCTCACACTGGTCCTGCTGTTCGGCTTCCAGGGCCGACAGATCGTGGAGCAGCCGCTGGTGATCGCACTGATTGCAGTGCCGATCCTGATCCAGGTCTATTTCACTTCCGGCCTGGCCTACCTGCTCAATCGTCGCCTGGGCGTGGCGCATTGCGTGGCCGGCCCTTCGGCGTTGATTGGTGCCAGCAATTTCTTCGAACTGGCGGTAGCCACCGCGGTGGGACTGTTCGGCGTGCATTCGGGGGCTGCGCTGGCGACGGTGGTTGGTGTACTGATCGAGGTGCCGGTCATGTTGTCTGTGGTGCGGATCGTGAACCGTACTCAAGCCTGGTACGAGAGACGCGAAGAGCACTGACACACCGGAGTGCGCCGAAGTCGATTTACGTTCTTCGCCCCGCACTGTCGTCATCGGCCTGGTGGAGTGCCCGTACGCCACGTCATCAACTTCGACCCATGTCGCATATTCCCCATGCCGCTACGGACGTTGCGGCGCCTGCGTCTGCGACGGCTTAACAGCATGCAAAAATGCCAAAAGCGTCTTTGATCCAGCGTTGAATGCAACTCTTCTGATTGGCGTTGCGCAGCGACGGCGGTACAGATGGTGGGCCGCCGGAAAATGGGTGGCCGGGCCTCGAAAACCCGTTAGATCACGAACGTTGTTTGCGCTTGCCAGCCGGCGTCACCCCGCGTGGCGCCGGCTGGCATTCCGTCTGCCGGCTATGGCGGGCGGAGCGTGGAGGCCTTGCGCCTGCCGGTCTTGTTCGTGATCTCCCGGTTTTCGAGCCACGTCTCCGCCCGCCACCTCTATGTGGCGGTTACCGTCTGTCCTGCACGGAGCCCTTGCCATGAGCACACCCGAATCCTCCCGCCTGCGCGCGCAGTACGTGCCCGCCAACGCGGACGCGCCCTCGGAAGCGCTGCACCCGCACGATCCGCACGGTTTCATCGCCACGCTCGACCGCATCGGCAAGGGCGCGGCCGCCGACGGCCAGCCCTGGCCCGAACGTCATCAGATGCCAGGGCGCCGCATGGCGCTGGCCGACGCGGACTGTGCGTTGGCCGGGCTGCGCGTGGCGCTGGAAATGCTGCTGGCTGCCGAGCGCGTACGCCAGAACGGGCCCGAGGAGGAATACGTGGGCGACCGCGTGATGGAGGGCCTGATGATGGCCAGTCTGTCGCTGGCCGCACAGGTCAGCGCACGCATGCGGCCGGAAGGGTGATACGGGGAACAACGCTCACTTCAGCGCCGGGCACGGCCCGGCGCTGCAGAGCGCGCCACATCACTCGCAGCGCACGCTGTCTTCCTTCAACGCGGCATCCTGCAGTGGCTGGCGCTGTTCGATCTGCGCACGCTGTTCCGCCGTCGGCTCGCCCAGCCACCACACACGGCAGCGCGCGGTAAGACGGCCGACCAGCTTCGACTGATCGGGCGAGTACAACATCGCCAACGCGGTGCCGGGGCAATCGTGGGCCTGGCAGGCGGTGTAGAACCACCACGGCTCGCCCTGCAGCACCAGCAGCTCGCCGGGGCCACTGGGTCCGCTCAACAGGCGCTTGCGCAGCGACGGAATGTCCTTGTCGCTGGATTCGGCGTCCTGCGTGCCCTTCATCAGCGCATCGAACGCGGCCAGCACCTTCGGGTCCTTGCGGCCGCAGTCATCCACGGTGTTGCCGCCCACCAGAGTAAAGAAGTGGGTCGCCAGCGGATTGTCCGCGCAGGTCAGTTCGCCGCCAGCGCTCGGCTCTTCCGGCTCGCCTTCGTTGTCCCACACCGCAGGGTCCACGCCTTCTTCGATGGACGGTTCCTTCTCGACCACGGTGGCCGTGGCGGCCGGTGCTTCGGTGGTCGGCGCTGGCGCCGCAGCAGGTGCAGTCCCGCCAGACTTCTCCGGTGCCTGTCCGCAGGCTGCCAGCAGCGCAGCCATCATCGCCATCCCTGTGATTCGCATCTTCATCGCGTGTCCTTGTCTGATCTGCGCTGCATCCGCCGAATCGGCGGCCGCGTGATTCTAACCAGCACCGCGCTAGGATGCGTTCGCAGCTTCCCGTCATCGTCTGGAGCCGGACGCATGCGCCGTACACCCCTCGCCATGATCTTCTGCAGTGCCCTGCTGCTAGCAACGCCGGCAATTTCCCACGATGCAGAAGGCACGACGTCTGCGCACCTGCCCGATACCCCCCTGCCCGCACCGCTGGATCGCGTACTGCGCGATTACGAGCAGGCGTGGCGCACCGGTGATGCCAAGGCACTGGCTGCACTGTTCGCCGAAGATGGCTTTGTGCTGCAGAGCAACCAGCCGCCGGTGCGCGGCCGCAGCGCGATCGAGGCCGCGTATTCCGGCCAGGGCAGCAGTCCGTTGCGGCTGCGTGCGTTGGCGTATGCGGTGGAGGGGAATACGGGCTACATCATCGGTGCGTACAGCTACGGCAACAACGTGGGCGATACCGGCAAGTTCACGCTGACGCTGAAGCGTGAGGGGGATGGGCCGTGGTTGATCTTCTCGGACATGGACAACAGCAACGCGCGGCCGCGCGCGCGGTGATGAATGCCGCCGGGCATGGCCCGGCGCTACCGGGCACCAACCAAGGTTGGCAGCTACCAGAAGCGGGTTCCGTCCTAGATCCACGCTATGCGTGGATGGGGCGCGCACAGAAAACCCGGCGCGTGGCCGGGGTTTTCGATTCACTTGAACAGCGTGTCCGGGTATTCCGGTTTCTGTTCCCGCGCCAGCAGTGCGCGCAGGCCTTCTTCCGGCGTCTGCTCGCCGTGCAGCACGGCGCGCACGCGGTCGGAAATCGGCAGGTCGATGCCATGGCGGCGTGCCTGTCGCATCACTTCGTCGGCGGTCTGCACCGACTCGACAACCTGGCCGATTTCCCGCACGGCATCCTGCAGCGTCTGGCCACGGCCCAGGGCCAGGCCCAGGCGGCGGTTGCGCGACAGGTCGCCGGTGCAGGTCAGCACCAGATCGCCCAGGCCAGCCAGGCCCATCAGCGTTTCCGGCTTGGCGCCGATGGCAGCGGCCAGGCGCAGCATCTCGTTGAGGCCACGCGTGATCAGGCCGGCACGGGCGTTCAGGCCCAGCTGCATGCCATCGGCCACGCCGGTGGCAACGGCCAGCACGTTCTTCATCGCACCGCCCAGCTCGGCACCGACCATGTCGTCGCCGGTGTAGGCGCGGAACGCTGGGCCATGCATCGCTTCGGCCACCGTCTGCGCGAACTCGGGCACGTCGCCGTGCACGGTGATCGCGGTCGGCAGGCCCTGGGTCACTTCCTTGGCGAACGACGGGCCGGTGACCACGGCCAGCGGCACGTCCTCACCCAGCACTTCGCGCGCTACTTCATGCAGGAAGCGGCCCGAACCGGGCTCGAAGCCCTTGGTGGCCCAGGCCACGCCGGCACCGGCCGGGCGCAGCGGCGCCAGCGCACGCACGGTTTCACCGAAGGCGTGCGACGGGGTCACCACCAGGATCCAGGCCGCGCCCTCCACCGCCGACGCCAGGTCGGTGGTGGCACGCAGGCTGTCCGGCAACGGGATGCCCGGCAGGTAACGCGGGTTCTCGTGGCGCTGGTCGATGGCTTCGACCACGGCAGCGTCGCGCCCCCACAGCACGGTCGGGTGACCGTGCCGTGCGAGCAGGCTGGCCAGCGCGGTTCCCCAGGAACCGGCGCCAAGCACGGCGATCTTGTCAGCGGGAGTGCTCATCCGTGACGTCGCGGCAGGAATCAGGCGTTGCCAGCCGGCTCGGAGTCAGCCAGCGACGGTGCGTCGCCCTGCTCCTGGCGCTGGCGCAGGGTTTCTGCGTACAGGCCTTCGAAGTTGATCGGCTGCAGGAAGAACGGCGGGAAGCCGCCGGCCTGGATCAGGTCGCTGACCAGCTGGCGCACGTACGGGAACAGGATGTTCGGGCACTGGGTGCCGAGCAGCACGTCGATCGACTGCGGGTCCAGGCCGACCAGGCCGAACACGCCGGCCTGCTTCACTTCGGCCACGTAGGCGGTGCGCTCACCGGCCTGGCAGGTCAGGGTCACGGCCAGCACGACTTCGAAGGCGTTCTCACCCAGGCGCTGCACCTGCTGGTTCAGGTTCAGCTGCAGCTCCGGCTGCACCTGGTCATTGAAGATGGTCGGAGCGTTCGGCGACTCGAAGGAGACGTCCTTGACGTAGATCTTCTCGACGGTGAAAGCGGGGCCGGTGGCGGCATCGACCGGCGCAGCGGCGCCGTTGGTGATCTCTTCGGACATTTCCAGTAACTCCAATGAATGCAATGAAAACGATGGTCGAATTACTGCGATGGGGGCGGCATCAGGCCCATACAAGGCCGGATCCGCCACCTGCGGCAATCAGTTGCGGCCCTTGACCAGCGGCAGCTCGGCCTGCTGCCAGGCGGGAATGCCGCCGTCGAGCACGTAGACCTTCTCGAAACCGGCCTTCTTCAGCGCCTTGGCGGCGGTTTCCGAAGCGTTGCCGCTGCGGCACACCAGCACCACCGGCGACTGCTTGGCGTTGGCCACCAGCTTGTTGTCCGGGCCGAAGGCACTGGCCTGGGCGTTGCGGCTGCCGGCAATGTGGCCCTTCTCGAAGTCACCGCTGGCCGACAGGTCGACCACCACCGTGCCGCCCGCGTTCATCAGCTGGGTCAGTTCGGCGGGCTTGATGCCCTTGAAGCCCCGGAACAGGCGGCGGATCTCGGTGACGATGATGGCCACGGTCAGGCCGACCAGGGCCGCGGACAGCATCGGGTTTCGGCCTGCAAAGGCCAGCAACTCTTCGTAATTCACTCAGGTCACGGGTCGATTAAGCGGGCGCCGATTGTCGCACAAGCCGGACGCGGCCCGTCACTGCCCCTTCCACAGGTCCGGCAGGCCGGCCGTCTGCCACCAGCGCTTGGCCTCGGCATCCCAGCGCCAGCGCTCGACCACCACCACGGTGCGTTCGGCCTGGGTGTTCTGGTTGATCACCCCGATTTCGACCCGGCGCTCGACCAGGCCACCGTCCAGCGAGGCGCTGCTGCGCTCGCGGTAGGACGACACGCGCAGCTGCGCGTAGCGGTTGAGCTCGAACTCGGTGGGCGGCTTCTCCTTGCGCAGCTTGGGGTCCAGATAGCCGATCGCATCGTCCATGCTGCCCCAGCGGATGGTGGCGCCGTAGGCGATCTGGGTCTCTTCCAGCAGCTTGCGCTGCTTGCGGCTGAGGTCGTCGGCCGACGCCACGGCGCTGACCAGCAGCAGGGAACACATCAGGAACTGGATGAGGCGGCGCATCGGTGGTTTCCCCAGAACGTCAGCCTGCCATCCTACCCTTTGGCGAAGGCAACGAAGCGACCGCTGAACTCGGCGGCAGGCTTGCCATCGGCACCGGGCTGGGTGGCGATGATGCTGATGCGGGCCTTGCGGCGCTGCCGGAAGGTGTTCAGGAAAGCATCCCAGCCGGTAACCTCGGCCGCTTCGGCATGGGCGTGCAGGTCTTCGTAGACCGGCGCCAGGTAGCGCAGGTTGCTGTCGGCCACGTAGACCTCGGCATCGTGGCCGGCCAGGCGCAGGCGCAGGCTGACCAGCGCCCAGCCAGACAGGGTCAGCACCGAGGCCAGGCTGCCACCGAAGGCGTTGCCCTTGTCGTTGACGTTGGCGGCCAGCGGCGCGGTGATGCGCAGCACGCCATCGGCATAGCCGTCGAGCTGGATCTGCATGGCGCGGACCGCCGGCATGCAGTCCAGCACGTCCTGCAGGGCGGCCAGCGAGGAAGTCAGAGCATCAACGGACATCGGAGCAGAGACCACGACAACGAAGGGCCCGCATAATGCAGGCAATGGCCGACCATACGATACCCACTGGCGCCGCCGGTTCCGAGCCGGGCTGGACCTTCATTTCGCTGCGGCCGCAGGGCCAGAATTCCGCGCTGCGCCGCGCCGTTGCTGGGCTGGGCGGGCATGTGGTGGCCCTGCCGCCCTGGCGTCTGCAGCGCCTGAACGGCACGCCAGTGGTGCGTCAGCTGCAACGCACGCTGAACTGCGATCGGGTGGTGTTCACCAGCCCGGCCGCCGTTACTGCGGCCGCCACCCTGCTGCCACTGGCCGAAGCACAACGCAGCCCGTGGCTGACCGTGGGCGAAGGCACCGCGCGCGCGCTGCGGGCGCAGGGCGTCGCCGAGGTGCATGCACCGCAGCGGATGGACAGCGAGGGGCTGCTCGCGATGCCGGTGCTGGCCAATGTACAGGGCCTGTGCATCGGCCTGGTCACCGCCCCTGGCGGGCGCGGCCTGATTGCCGCGCAACTGCAGGCGGCGGGCGCCACGATCGAACGCGCCGACGTCTACCAGCGCCGATTGCTGCGCCTGCCGCCCCGCACATTGGCTCGATTGGCGCATTCAGCGCAGCCGTGGGTGCTGGCGGTCAGCAGTGGTGAGGCGTTGCTGCATTTCTGGCAGCAGCTTCCGCCGGCATTGCAGCAACGCTTTCAGGCGCTGGCCACCGTGGTCGTGGCCAGCGAACGGCTCGGCGAACAGGCGCACGCATTGGGGCTGCAACGCGTGGTGCGCGCGGCCGGGCCCACCACGGCACAACTGGTGGCCGCTGCACACGCCACGCTCACCGTCCCGGCAGCGACCTGAACAGGGACGTGGGTCACGCTTGCCGCTGTGGTCGGCAACAGTGATGCTGTGCACAACGCGGCCTGCCGGAACCTGACCGGCGACGTTGCCGACAAGGAAGCCCCATGAACGAGACTCCGCCCGTTTCCCCGCCCCGTCGACCTGTGCGCTGGCTGTTGCCGCTGGCCGGGGTGGTCGTGCTTGGCGTGGGCGGCTATGCCGGCTGGTACGTCTGGCAACAGCAACAGCACGAACAGGAAGCGCAGGCACAGACCACGGCCGTGCAGCTGCAGGGCCTGCAGGCGACGCTGGATGCATTGCGCCGCGACCAGCGCGCGACCAGCCAGCGCCTGCAGGATGCGGCGACCACCAACCGCGTGCTGCGCGACGAGATGCTGGGCCTTTCGCAGCGCAGTGCATTGCTGGAAGAGAACCTGGCCAAGCTGGCCGACAGCGCCAACCAGGGCCGCCAGGCGGTACAGCGCGATGAGGCCGAGCTGCTGTTGACCCAGGCGGCACAGCGACTGAACTACGCCGACGACGTGGAAGGCGCACGCCGCCTGTATGCACAGGCCGCCACCGCCTTGGCCGATCTGCCCGACAGCGACGGCCTGAATCTGCGCCAGGCCCTGGTGCAGGAGCGCGATGCACTGGATTCCCTTGGTGCCGGCCCGCGCGCGCAATCGCTGCAGCGCCTGGATAGCCTGGCCAAAGCCCTGCATGGCCTGCCCTCGCAGGTAACAGGCGACAGCGCGCCCGGCGCCGGCAAGACCTGGTGGCAGGCCACGCTGGCCCCGTTCGTGGACATCAGCCCCAGCCGCCAGAACGGTCCGCTGACCGCCGCCGAACGCCGCAATGCAGACGATGCACTGCAACTGGAACTGACCCTGGCGCGCGCCGCGATCGAACGTGGCGACCGCACCGGCCGCGATACTGCGCTGGCACGCGTGGAGCATTGGGCGCAGCGGCGCTGGCCGGATTCACCGGCCCTGCGCGCGCAACGTGCTGAACTGAAGGCCTTGCGCGAGCTTCCGCTGCAGGCCAGCAACGCTGTTCTTGGCAGCACCCTGCAGCAGCTGCGTACCCAGACCGACCGGAGGTAATCCCACATGAAACCCCTGCAATCCCTGGTCGTGCTGTTGCTGGCCGTGGCCATCGGCGTGGTTGCCGCGCAATGGCTCGGCGCCGATGACCTCAACCGCTTCGGCGAAGTGACCCTGCGCTACGGCGGCTACGACTACCACAGCAACCTGCCCAAGGTGGCGCTGCTGTCGGTGATCGCGGTGCTGGTACTGTGGCTGCTGTGGAGCCTGATCGCTGCACCGTTCCGCGCCTGGGGCCGCTACCGCCGCAAGCAGGGCCGGGTGCGCCTGATCGACGGCCTGCAGGCCTATGAGCACGGCCAGTGGCAGCGTGCCGAGAAGCTGCTGGACGGCGCCGCCAAGGATCCGGAAGTGAGCGCGGTGGCGCTGGCCAACGCCGTGCGCAGTGCGCAGGCGCGTGCCGACGGCCCCGCCGGTGAAGCGCTGCTGCAGCGCCTGGGCGAAAGCGATGCCACCCTGCAGGCGCTGCTGCGCGCCGAACAGCTGCTGGCGCGCGATCTGCCGGTGGATGCAATCAACGCATTGGACGTGGCGGCGATCCAGCCGCTGCCGCCGCGCGGCCTGTGGCTGCGCACCGAAGCACTGGCACAGGCCGGCCGCGCCCACGAGGCGTATGGCCAGCTGGGTGCACTGCGCCAGAGCAAGGTGCTGCCGGCCGACGCCAACAGCCAACTGGAAGCACGCCTGGCCGCACAGGCGCTGCTGGAAGCGGCCGACGTCAACGCGCTGGCCGCGCAGTGGGAAGCCACGCCGAAGGCGCTGCGCCCGACCCCGGACGTGGTCGGCGCGTATGCCAGCCGCGCGGTGGCCCTGAACTGGGACGAGCCGGCGCTGCTGGCGCTGGAACAGGCCCTGGACCATCGCTGGGACGACGAACTGGTGGCGCTGTATGGGCGCCTGCCGGCCGAGCGCCTGGCCACCCGCCAGAGCAACCTGGCGCGCTGGCGCAACGTGCATGACGAGTCGGCCGCGCTGCGCCTGGCACAGGGCCGCGTGGCCCTGGCCCAGCAGCAGTGGGATGCCGCCGATGCGTTCCTGCATGAGGCCATCGCCGCCGGCGCTGGTGCTCCTGCGTGGGAAGCACTGGGTGAGCTGTTCGCGCAGCGTGGCGAGCACGCGCTGGCCGCGCAATGCCTGGCCAATGCGCTGCGACTGCAGCGCGGCGAGGACAGCGTGGAGCTGGTGCGCGGCATTGAAGCACCTGCACGGGCCACGGTGGAAGAGCAGCCCATCACGGTGCAGCCGCCGGTGTATGACGCCAACGAAGAGCGCGACGAATTCGGTAATCCGCGGTTGCCGTAAGCATGGCTGAGGTGTGCCGACCAACGGTCGGCACCCACCGGAGCCACCAACGAAAACGCCGCCCATTGGGCGGCGTTTTCATGTGTGGAACCCGGTAGTCGCCAACCTTGGTTGGCGTGCGGTCGCAACAATCAGCGTTCGACGATCGCCACCACGCCCATGCCGCCGGCGGTGCAGATCGACACCAGCGCGCGGCCGCCGCCGCGTTCGGCCAGCTGCTTGGCGGCCGTCGCAATCACGCGGGCGCCGGTGGCAGCGAACGGGTGGCCGGTGGCCAGCGACGAACCCAGCAGGTTGATCTTGTCCGGGTCGATGCGGCCCATCGGTGCATCCAGGCCCAGGCGGTTGCGGCAGTAATCCTCGCTCTCCCACGCACGCAGGGTGCACAGCACCTGCGCGGCGAAGGCTTCGTGGATCTCGTAGATGTCGAAGTCCTGCAGGGTCAGGCCATTGCGCTTGAGCATCTCCGGCACAGCCACGGTCGGTGCCATCAGCAGGCCTTCACCATGCACGAAATCAACGGCCGAGACGTGGGCATCACGCAGGTACGCCTGCGGTTCGTGGCCGTGTGCGCGGGCCCATTCTTCGCTGGCCAGCAGCACCGCGGCAGCGCCATCGGTGAGCGGGGTGGAATTGGCTGCGGTCAGGGTGCCGCGGCCGGAGACCTTGTCGAAAGCCGGCTTCAGCGTGGCGAGCTTTTCCAGCGAGGTATCCGGGCGCAGGATGTTGTCGCGCTCGACGCCACGGAACGGTGCGATCAGGTCGTTGAAGAAGCCACGCTCATAGGCGGCAGCCAGCTTCTTGTGCGACGACACCGCCCACTCGTCCTGCGAGTCGCGCGAGATGTTCCATTCCTTGGCCATGTCCTCGCAATGGTCACCCATGCTCTTGCCGGTGCGCGGCTCGGCCACCCCCGGGAACTCGGGCTTCAGTTCGGAGAACTTGAAGCCGGCGGTGAGCGCACGGATCTTGTCGCCGGTGCTCTTGGCACGGTTGGCGGCCAGCAGGCGCGCGCGCAGCTTCTTGCCGTAGACGATCGGCACGTCGGAGGTGGTGTCCGAACCACCGCCGATGCCGGATTCGATCTGGCCCAGCGCGATCTTGTTGGCGACGGTGATGATGCTGTCCAGCGAAGTACCGCAGGCGCGCTGCAGGGTGATGCCCGGGGTCAGCGGCGACAGGCCGGAGGACAGCGTGGCTTCGCGGCCCAGGTTCCAGTCGCTGGAGTGCTTGATCACCGCACCCATCGCCACTTCACCCAGCTGCTGGCCGTGCAGGCCGAAACGTTCGACCAGCGCGCCCAGCGTACGGACCGACATGCCGAGGTTGCCGACATCCGAATACGCGGTGTTCTGGCGGCAGAACGGAATGCGGACGCCACCGAGGATGGCGACGGGACGAGCGTTGGGCATGGAGATACCTGGCATGGATGAGGGTGTCTGCAACATGGCCTGCACGACGGAGCAGGCATAATGGAGCCAAGTGTAGCTGCCGCCCTGTGATGGGCCAACCGTGGAACCATGAGCAAACCCGACCCCGCGATGAATGCCCTTGGCGTGCTGGCCCTGGAACTGGCCGGCGGCGAAATCCCCCGCCAGGCTGTGCTCAGCGCTGAACAGGCCGGTGAACTGGCCGAACGCGTCGGCCGCGACCTGGCCAAGCTGGTGCCGCAGGTCGCCGAGCTGGACCTGGTGTTCGCCGCCGCGCATTTCGACCCGGCCGAAGTGCTGCGCCCGGGCTGGCCGATCCATCGCCGGCTGGAAGAGCTGCAGATGCGTGCCCCGGGCCGCAACCAGGGCCCGCGCCTGCTGGCCTTCGGTACCGATGCCGAGGGTGACGTGCCACTGCCGTTCCAGGCCGATGCCACCCTGGTGGGTGGTGGCCTGCGCGTGGTGCCGTTCCTGCTGACCGGCAGCGATGTGGCCACCACCAACGCGGTCGCCGATGCGCTGGAAGAAACCTTGCTGGCCAACGGCATGGCGCATGCCGACACCGCGCTGATGGCGCAGAACACCTTCGGTGCCCGCATCGAGCACGCGCGCTATTTCACTGTGAACGACCTGGCCGCGATGATGTCGATGCAGTACGACAACCAGGGCCTGGCCGCGCTGTGGCCGCTGATCGAGACGGCGATCATGGCCCCGGGCGAGGACGAGTGGCTCAATGCCGCGCCCGAGCCGCTGCTGCGCTATACCCATGGCGAGGCACGCATGGCGCTGTTCGACCCGGCCGGCTGGTGCGCGCACTACAACCACGGCAAGAACGACTGCGACCGCCTGAAGGGCATCTACGAGCAGTTCCTGATGCGTCAGCGGCAGATGGCCGCGGTGCTGGAAGCGCACGGCGTGCCGGTGCTGTTCGTGCACTGCGAGGCCGGGCAGGACGCGCGCGAGCTGCTGGCGCGCTGACAGGAAGCGGGCGCCGCGTGTTGTAGAGCCGAGCGTGGGCTCGGCTCTACAGAAAGCGATGCAAAGAAAACGCCGGCTTGCGCCGGCGTTTTCCGTTCCCAGCAGGATCGCCCTTACGGGGCCTTCTGGATCACCGCACATGCCAGGCGCGCGCCGGCGTTGCCGGTCGGCTGGGTCTTGTAGTCGTCCGCGTCGGCGTGGACGATCAGGCCACGGCCGATGATGTCGAAGTCATCACCCTTGCCGATGTTGACGTTGCTCGACACCGGGCCGTCGATGGTGGCCACGCCCTTGTCGTCGGCCTTGATGTTGGGCATGTCGCCACCGTGGTGCGGATCAGCGGACACGCTGCCGTGATCCTGCTTGCCCGGGTTGAAGTGGCCACCGGCGCTCATGCCGTCCGGGGCGCTGCAGTCGCCCTTCTCGTGGATGTGGAAGCCGTGCTCGCTGCCCGGCTTCAGGCCGCTGATCTGGCCGGTCACGTGGACCTTGCCGTCAACCACCTTGAAGGTGACGCTGCCCTTGGTCTCGTTACCCTGGGTCGGTGCCAGTTCGGCGGTGGCGGTGGCATCGGTGGCCGCTGCAGCGGCCGGCGCCGGCGTTGCGGCCGGTTCGGTGGTGGCGCCGTCGGCCGGTGCGGCCGGCGGGGTTTCAGCCTGCGGCGCGGCCGGCTGCTGGTTGCAGGCCGCCAGGCCCAGTGCAGCAATGGCTGCGAACAGCGACGTGTGGATCAAACGCATGGAATCTCTCCCTGGATGATGCCTGCAGTGATCAGCGGACAACCCGGATCACGCCACAGGCGATGCGGACGCCGGCATTGCCGGCGGGCTGGCTGCGATAGTCGTCGGCGTTGGCATGCACGACCAGTGCACGTCCGGCGATATCGGTGGCGGCGCCTCCGCCAAGGGTAACGCCCTTGAGGTGGATATCGACGTTGGCGCGGCCCTGGGCGTCGGCACGCAGATTGTCCATGTCGCCCAGGTGGTGCTTGCCGGTGCCGGCGCGGCCATGCGCAGCGCCACCGGGATTGAAGTGATTGCCGGCACTGCTGGCATCCACCGCGCTGCAGTCGCCACGCTCATGGATGTGGAAGCCGGCCTGCTGCATCGGCTGCAGGCCACCGATCAGGCCGGTGATGTGGAGGCCACCGGGCTCCACCATCAGCGCGATGCGACCACTGACGATACTGGCCGAGGCCGGCGAGAGATTGGCCTCGGCCTGTTTCGCGGCGCTGACCACGGTCGGTGGTGGCGGGGTGGGCTCGGCCTTCTTCGGCGCGCTGCCACAGGCAGACAGCAGCACGGCGGCGGACAACGGCAGGATGGCAAAGGACAGACGCATCGAAGACTCCTTGCAGGTGACACTACGGACGGCATCGTCCATGAACGATCAACGGTTCGGCAAGCGGGCGCGAGGATCGCGTGCAGGGACCGTTCAATGGCCCCCGCGGCGGCGGCCAGCGCCCAGCTTGCGGGTAAGGGTATTGCGGCCCAGGCCCAGGCGGGCAGCGGCTTCGGCACGACGGCCATGGGTGATCTGGAGCGCGGCCTCCAGCAGGGCATGGTCGACCCGCTCACGCACCTGCGCGTGCAACCCTTCCACGCCTTCGGCCAGCTGACGGCGTGCCCATTCGGCCAGCAGCGCTTCCCACTGGCCGGGATCGGCACCGCTGGTGCTGCCGCGACGGCCGCGCGTGCGGTTCAGCGCGGTATCGACGTCGGCCACGCCGATGGTGTCGGCGGCGGCCAACGCCGCCATCCGCCAGCACACGTTTTCCAGTTCGCGCACGTTGCCCGGCCAGTCGTGTTCGCGCAGCGCCTGCAGTGCGGCAGCGGTCAGGCGCTTCGGCGGCGTATCCAGCTTGCGCGCGGCGGCGGCCAGGAAGGTGCTGGCCAGTTGCGCGATGTCCTCGCGGCGCTCACGCAGCGGCGGCAGCTGCAGGCGCACCACGTCCAGGCGGTGCAGCAGGTCGGCGCGGAACTTTCCCTGTGCAACCAGGCCTTCCAGATCCTGGTGGGTGGCGGCGACCACGCGCACATCGACGCGGATCAGCTCGCGGCCACCCACGCGGAAGAACTCGCCCTGCGCCAGCACGCGCAGCAGGCGCGTCTGCAGCGGCAGCGGCATGTCGCCGATCTCATCCAGGAACAGCGTGCCGCCGTCGGCCTGTTCGAAGCGGCCGATATGGCGGCGCTGCGCGCCGGTGAAGGCACCAGCCTCGTGGCCGAACAACTCGCTTTCCAGCAGCTCGGACGGGATTGCAGCGGTATTGAGCGCGACGAACGGCCCCTGCGCGCGCGGCGATTCGCGATGCAGCGCATTGGCCACCAGCTCCTTGCCGGTGCCGGTCTCGCCGGTAATCAGCACCGCCAGCGGCGCCTGCGCCAGGCGGCCGATGGCACGGAACAGCGCGCGCATCGGCGGGGTATCGCCCACCAGTTGCGGCGGTTGGTCGCTATGCGCTTCCGCCGCAGGTGTGGGCGCCGCCAGTGCCGGCGCAATTGCCGGCAGCACACGCTGTGCCAGCGCCACCGCGTCGTCCAGGTCGAACGGTTTGGACAGGAATTCATGCGCGCCACCACGGAACGCACCGGCCGTGCTTGCCACATCGGTATAGGCCGACATCACCACCACCGGCAGCTGCGGCAATGCGGCTTTCAGCTTGTCCAGCAGCACCAGGCCGTCGTCGCCGGGCATGCGCACGTCGGTGAACAGCAGCGCCGGCGGTGGGCCCTCGTTCAACGCCTGCAACGCGGGCGCAGCGCTGTCGAAATCGACGACCTGGTAGCCCGCCTCGCGCAGCGCGGTGCACAGCACGAAGCGCACGGCACGATCGTCATCGACCACCCAGATGCGCTGCGGGGACGAAGAAGACTCAGACATCGCGCGGGGCCTCCTCGGCCGGGGCGGTGCCACTGACGATCGGCAGCAGCAGGGTGAACACGGTATGGCCCGGGCGCGAGCGGTAGGTCAGCGTGCCGCGATGCTCGCGCGCCACCTGCTGGGCCAGCGCCAGGCCCAGGCCAGTGCCTTCGGCGCGGCCACTGACCAGCGGCAGGAACAGGTGCTCGGCCAGTTCCTCGGGTACACCACGGCCGTCGTCGGCAATTTCCAGGCGCAACGCCAGCGTGTGCAGCTGCTCGGCGATGCGCACGCCATGCTCCACGCGGGTACGCAGGGTGATGTTGCCGGCACCGGCCTGGATCGCGTTGCGCACCAGGTTCCACACCGCCTGGGTGAGGCGGTCGGCGTCGCCATGGAATTCGGGAATGCTGGGGTCGTAGTCGCGCTGCAGGCGTACCGCCCAGCCGGCCTCGTTCTCGGCCAGTCGCAGCACGCGCTCAAGCGCGGCATGGATGTTCAGTTCGGCATGCGGCGCGGCCGGGGCCGGCGACAGCAGCTGGTCGAGCAGGCCGTTGAGGCGCTCGATCTCCGAGCCGATCAGTTCGATCAGCTCGCGTTCGCTGGCATCGCGCTGGGCCGCGCGGCGGGCCAGCAGCTGGGCCGCGCCCTTCAGCCCGGCCAGCGGGTTGCGCAGCTCGTGGGCCAGCCCCTTCAGCGCTGCACTGAGCGCGCTGGGCAGGGCCTGGGTCGGGTCCAGCCCGGGGAATTCATCGACCGGATGCGCCTCCAGCAGCCAGCCGCCATCGTCGCGGCGGCTCATCCAGCCCTCGGCGAAGCGCGGGGCCTCGCCGGGCACCGCGAGCGCCAGCCGGTTCAGGCGCAGGCTGTCGCGTTCATCGCGGGCCAGGAAATGGGCCAGTGCCTCGCCCTGCACTTCCAGTGCGGCCAGCGGCCGACCCAACAGGCGCCGGACGCTGACGCCCAGCCAGCGGGCGAAAGCCGGATTGCAGCCGGCAATGCAGCCATCGGCCCCGGCCCAGGCCAGCGGCGTGCCGAGGGCATCAAGGGACGGCGGGGGTGCGGGGTCGGACATTGCACCAATGTAGTGCAAAACGTGGGTTCGGGGTCAGAGCCCTTTCCGCGAGGAAAGGGCTCTGACCCCTGCCGCAGGTCGAGCAGGCTCGACCACTACCGGGTGCGTGGCCGATTACAGCTTCATGTTCAGGCCGACGAACACGCTGCGGCCCGGGGCAGGCGAGAACATCGGGCGGGCGCTGTCCCAGAAGAAGCTGTCGTACCAGGCGTAGGCGTACTCGCGGCCGGTGACGTTCTTCAGCTGCAGGTCCACGCTCCAGCGCGGGTTGATCTGGTACGCGGCGCTGAGGTCGAGCACGGCGAAGCCTCCGAACTTGCCGGCCGCGTTGCGCTCTTCCAGGTAGTAATCGCCCTGTGCACGCGCCTGCAGGCCCAGCCGCAGCGCATCAGTGGCGCGGTAGTCCACGCCCAGATTGCTGATGTGGCGCGGGGTGGCGGCCACTTCGCGGCCCTGCAGGGAAACGCTGGCATCGCGGTCGTCGCGGGTGATCTTCGCTTCCTGGTAGGCGTGCGAGGCCCAGACCGTCCAGTCGTCGCCCATCTGCAGGCTCAGCTGCGCATCCACGCCGCGTCGGCGGGTCTTGCCCAAGGTGACCGTCGTACCGGTAGCCGGCATGTTGGATACCTCGTTCTCCGCATCCTGCTGCCACACCGCCAGGCGTGCCTGGCTGCCGGCAAACGGCTGGAATTTCAGGCCCAGCTCCGTGCCGGTGTTGGTGGACGGCTGCATCGGCGCCTGCCCCGGGGTGAGGTAGGCCGGTGCGGTGGAGCCGGTCAGTACCTGGAAGGTGCGGCCCCAGTTCGCGTAGACGTGGGTGGTCTGGCCCAGGCTGTGGATGACGCTCAGCTTGGGCTGGCCGATCGTGCCGTAGTCCTGCAGGCGGGCGCTGATCCCGCTCATCAGGTGCGTGCTACCACTGAAGCGGTCGATACGGTAGGCCGGCACGATCTTCCACGCCTCGCCGGGCTGGTAGATGGCCTGCACGTAGGCACCCCAGTTGTCGAAGCTGTGGCGGTCGTTGTTCTGCACGCGCGCCGGTGCCTGGCTGAAATCGGTGGGTTCGGCGTAGGCGTAGCGCTCGCGGAGGTAGCCGTTGTCCTGCTGCTCGTAGTTCAGGCCGCCTTCGACGGTAAGCGCGGGGCTGGCCTGCCAGGTGAGCGTGCTGAGCAGGCCGGTCTGGCGCTCATCCCACACGCGGCGCTGGCGCGGCAGGTTGCCGGTGGGCAGGTCGCTGAAGGTCACGCGGCGGTCGTCTTCGTAGCGGTTGTAGTACAGCCGCGTGCCGAAGGTGAGCGCGTCGGACAGCTTCAAGTCCACGTGCGCGGCGATCTGCCGCATGTCGCGGTCATCGCCATCGTTGCCGTTGCGCAGGTCGCTGCCACGACGATGCGTGCGCAGTTCGTCGGCCGTCATGAAGCCGGGTTCGTCCGCTTCGTGGTGGTAGGCGCGCGCGCTCAGGCCCACGCGCAGGCCGTTGTCCAGCGACCCGTAGAACCATTTGCCACCCAGCGAATACTTCTTCGAGGTGTCGTGGTCGCGGTACCCATCGCTGGCCTGGGTGCCGACGAAGTAGTTCTGCGCGAAGCCATTGCTTTCGCGGCCGATCGCCAGCTGCGCATCGCGGGTGTTGTAGCTGCCGTAGGCCAGCCGCGCATCGGTGTAGTTGCCGCCCTGGCGCGTACCGAAGTTCACGTTGCCGCCGATGTTGTGCAGGCCGTAGCGCGGGTCGTTGGTTCCGCGCACCACTTCGATGTAGCTGATCTCCAGCGGGAACAGCATGTCGATGAAGCGCTGGTTGCCGCTGTTGACGTTGCTGGGGATGCCGTCGATGAGGGTCTTGATGGCGTTGAGGTAGCCCTCGCCGTTGAAGGCGCGGAAGCTGACCTTGCCCGATTCGGCCCCCTGCCGGGTTTCGGTGAGCTGGATGCCGGGCATCTGCCCCAGCAGTTCCCAGCTGTGCGAGACGTTGCGGTCTTCGATCTGGTCCGCGCCCAGCACGTCCACCGAGGTCAGCACCTGGTGTGCGCTGAGCTGGCCTTCGCCATGCTGGTGCACCTGCACCTTGCCGAGGGTGAGCGCGGCATCGGCGGACTGTGCGAAAGCTTCAGGGGCGAACGGAGCGGCCGCGAGGGCGGCCACCAGCGTGGAGGTCTTCATGGGGGTGGAAGGGTGCGGATGAAATGTAATCATATAACATTTCACACGCCTGCCATGTAGAGTCGAGCCATGCTCGACGGCTCCTGGCAAACAGCAGTCGAGCATGGCTCGACTCTACACAGCGGGGTGGAGCGGTGCTTACACCGGGTAGCCGGTGGCTTCCCTGGCCTTCTTCCAGGCGCTTTCGAATTCGCGCGCGGAGATTTCGTCGTCCTCGTCGAAATCCAGGAACGACACCGGCTGGTCGGCCAGCAGGAAGCGGTCGTCGCTGTGGGCATGCTCGTCGGCCCAGACCATCTTGGTGCCGTAGATTTCCACCTGGCGCACGATCTTCTCGCCGCGTGCTTCCATCAGCACGTTGCCCTTGCCCAGGCCCGATTCGGCCCAGTGCTTGTAGTACTTCTTTGCGGCGGATTTCGCGCCGGATCTTGCGTTGTGCTTTGCGTAGGTCATTGCGGAGGTCCTGGCCGCAGACGCGGCCGGAAAGTTCGGAATGGTGCCATTATCGCCCGACCTTGCAGCACGCAGGTGAGCGCTTCATTGGGCCGGCGCCGGCAACGCCACGCCCTTCGGCCACAGCATCCAGATGTTGCCCTTCTGCTTCATGTCACCGGCCAGCTTGCCGGCGGCATCGCCGCTGCCCCAGTACAGGTCGGCGCGCACTTCACCGGCGATGGCACCGCCGGTGTCCTGCGCGGCCACCGGGCGCACCATCGGGCTGCCGTCCGGGCGCGTGGTGGACAGCCACAGCAGGCTGCCCAGCGGCACCACGGTGCGGTCCACTGCCACGCTGTAACCGGCGGTGAGCGGCACGTTCAGTGAACCGCGTGGACCTTCCGGGCTGTCCGGGTTGCGCACGAAAAACACGTAGCTGGGATTGCTGCGCAGCAGTTCCGGCACGCGTGCGGGATTGGCTCGGGCCCAGGTGCGGATGGCGTCCATGGTGACGTCTTCCTTCTTCAGCTGGCCCTGGTCCACCAGCCAGCGACCGATGGCGCGGTACGGGTGGCCATTCTGTTCTGCATAGGCCAGCCGCACCTGCGTGCCATCGCCCAGTCGCACCCGGCCGGATCCCTGGATCTGCAGCAGCTGCAGGTCCATCGGATCAGTCAGCCAGGCCAGCACCGGCGCCTTGGCGCCCTTGGCCGCGATGGTACCGGCGTCGTCATAGGGCTTGAGCACCTTGCCTTCGACGCGCCCGCGCAAACGCTTGCCCTTCAGTTCCGGGTAGAGGCTCTCCAGCTGCACCACCACCAGATCATCCGGCGTGCCGTACACCGGCACCGTGGCAGTGGCCGTGCGGGTGAGGCTGCCGGGATAGATCGGTTCGTAGTAGCCGGTAATGAGCCCGTCGGCCTGGTGGCCGCCGGCACGCAGTGCATAGACATACAAATCGCGCTGCAGGAACTGGCGGATCGCGGCCGGGTCCTTGTCCGCCACCGTCGCGGCGGTGGCGCAGGGTCTGGCCCAGACCGCATCGTTCTTCAGGCGGGTGCAGCTGCTGCGCCAGGCAACGAAGCCGGCCTGCAGATCGCTGTCGGAGACCGGCGGCAGTGCGCTCCATGCGACCTTGGCGTAGGTGGCCGCCGGCGGTGTGACGGCCGTCGGCACTTCGGATCCGGTGCGGGGGGCGGTGGTGGAGCAGCCGGCGAGCACGGCCGCTGCCAGCAGGATGCAGTGCTTGCGCTTGAAGAAGGTGGCGGAATCGATCATGCCGCCATGGTGGAGTGCCGGCCGCTGGGCGGCAACCCAGCGCGGGGTCAAGCGTTCATGCGCGGGGTCACGGCATCTGCAGCAACAGCGAATGCAGGATGCGGGCGTCCTCGGCATCCAGCGTCTTCGGCAGGTCGTCGCGGCCACGGAAACGGCGATGGAAGGCGGCGACGGTGGCCTCGCGGTTGTCCAGCGTATAGCCGAAGCGGGCCAGCGCATTCCACGCATCGAAGCCTTCGGGTGCGGCACCATCGGCGGCGCGCGGCCACGCCCCGAAGCCGGCTTCGGCCAGCTGCTGCCACGGGAAGAAGCGGCTCGGATCCTGCTTGCGCGTCGGTGCCAGGTCGGCGTGGGCGATCACCTGGCGCGGCGGAATGTTCAGGCGCGTGGTGAGGTCACGCAGCAGCACGATCAGCGATTCGATCTGCGCCGCACTGAACGGGCTGCGGCCATCGTTGTCGAGTTCGATGCCGATCGAGGCCGAATTGAGATCGGTGATGGTGCCCCAGCGTCCGGCCCCCGCATGCCAGGCGCGGCGCACATCGGCCACCAGCTGGTAGCGATGGCCATCGGCGCCGATCAGGTAGTGCGCGCTGACCGGTCCACCACTGTTGGCCGTGCGCAGCGTGTGCAGGCTCTGCTGCACCGATTTCTGCTCGGTGTGGTGGATGACGATGATGACCGGCGTGCGCGCGTTCTGGTTGGGCGACGGCACCCAGGTGGCGAGCGGGTTGTGCGTCTCCCGTGGCGCGGAGGCACAGGCGGCCAGCAACAGGCAGGCCGAGAGCATGAAGGCAGTGCGGATCGGGCGCATGGCCTGATTGTGCGTGATCAGGCGCGATGATGCATGCCGCCGTGCCATGCATGCCGCCGTGCCGAGAAAGCTTGGCACCCACCAGAGAGGATGCGG